>JBAVGP010000223.1:0-11525 GCA_049684955.1 Erysipelotrichaceae bacterium | reverse complement strand
GGCGAAGACATCACCGTCACACCGGCTGCCCAAAACGCATAGACCGAAGATACAGGCAGCACCTATATCTTTTTCTTGAATGCGCGTATAAAATTGTTTCTGACAGACAAAGGAGAAAACATGAATATCAATGAAATAAAGTCCTCGGCTAAAAGTAAAATGACTGTTTGTAAAATGTGTCGCGTCTGCAACGGCGAAACCTGCCGGGGAATGACCCCGGGTCCGGGCGGCAAAGGCAGCGGACAGACTTTCGTCCGCAATGTCGCGAAACTCAAAGAAATCACCTTGAATATGCGGGTATTGCACAGCGACGCCGAAGTCGATTGCGGTACACAACTATTCGGACAAACACTTAAAGCGCCGATCTTCGCAGCGCCGATCGCCAACGTAGGCGTCAATTACGGTGCATCGGTCAGCGAAACCGAGTATCTTGAAGCCTTGGCAGCCGGTTGCGAAGCCGCCGGTCTGTTGCCGTTCTTCGGCGACGGCGTGCAGGATGAATTCTTTGATCTTCCGCTTGAAACACTCAGCAAGCATAACGGGTTCGGCATCCCGACGGTGAAACCGTGGGTCAACGAACTCGCGTTCGCCAAGATCGCGCGTGCTCAAACGGTCAATCCGACAGCGATCGCGATGGATGTCGATGCGGCGGGACTCGTCGCTCTAAAGAGCACTCCGACGCCGATCGCATTCAAGACATTGAAAGATCTGCAGGAAATCCGATCCAAAATCAACGGTCCCTTCATCATCAAGGGCATCATGAGTCTCAAAGATGTGGAATTGGCGCTGTTGGCGAAAGCCGACGCGATCGTCGTGTCCAACCATGGCGGCCGGGTCATGGATGACGGCATCTCCACTATCGAAGTGTTGTCGGATATGGTCACGATGGTCGGCAAGCGGGCGCTTGTATTGACCGACGGAGGCTACCGCAGCGGTTATGATGTCTTCAAAGCCTTGGCGCTTGGCGCCGACGGTGTCCTGATCGGAAGACCCTTCTCGCATGCGGCGATCGGCGGTCTGGCCCAAGGGGTCGAAGTCTATGCGAAGCAATTGATCGCCGAATTGGAAGACGCGATGCGCATGACCGGCTGTCTCACGCTTAAAGATATCCAGCGAACCAATATAAATATCCCATTCTAGGCAAGATCGAACGATCTTGCTTTTTTTTCAGGGGAATCCCTCACCTCATCATAACAGGGAGCGAGGTGAGCATATGAAATCCATCGTCCTCAGCGCAGCCTTCTCGATCCTCACTTTCGGCGTCGGATTAGGCATGGTCTACTTCATCCTGTTCGACCAAATCAACACGCAGACAAGGTCCTTACTGAAAAGAGGGCTGCAGGAAACGATCCTGCGTCTCTCCGACCTGCCGATCGAACAACGCCGCGATCAAGCCTTGGATATCTTCGCCCAGTTCGTTAAACCGGATCTGATCGAAGGATATTCCACCAAGATCGACCTGATGGATATCAATGCCCAACCGTTGGCGCTCCGTATCCGCATCACGGTCGAAGGCGGGAGTCCTTTGTTTCCGATGACCATCCGCAGCGAAGAGACGATCGTGGAGGTAACGCATGAATAATCTGTTGGATTTCGGCATCCTGCAGCCTTATGTGGATGACGACAAAGTCACTGACATCAACTATAACGGGATCCAATGCTGGATCGATGATCTGAAGCATGGCCGTTTCACGGTCGAGCCGTTCACGGCCCATGAATTCATGAATCAGCTAGCGTTCAAACTGGCGAACCGCGTCAACCTTCCTTTCAATACCTCATCACCCGTCGTCGAAGCCGAATTCGGGGATCTGCGCATCAGCATGGTCCATCCCAGCGTCTGTCCGCAAGGACTCAGCATGTCGCTGCGCAAGACGCCCGCGACTTGCCGGTTGAATGACAAGGAGATGCTGAAGTCGGGATACTGCGAAGCATGGGTCATCCAGTTTCTCAAAGATGCGGTGCAGCGTAAACGGAATATCCTGGTCAGCGGACTGCCTGGAGCAGGCAAGACCGAACTGGTAAAATATATGATGCAATTCATTCCTCCCGCCCAGCGGGTGATCACGATCGAAGACACGCTTGAACTGCGTTACGGTGATCTCTATCCGCACAAAGACCATGTCATGATGAAAATATCCGAGCATTTCGATGTGCCCCGGGCGATCCGCACCAGTCTCAGGCAACGGCCCGATTGGATCTGCGTATCCGAAGTCCGCGGTGCGGAAGTCGTGTCACTTTTACAAAGTGTTTCGACCGGGGCGAATCTGCTGAGCACCATCCATGCGGAAGGGGCGCCGCAAATCCCCCAGCGTATCCTGCATATGATGCCTGGACTGCATCTGACCGATGCAGCCATGCGTTATCTGATCTTTGAAGCCGTCGATATTGGCATCCACCTGGAATGCAAGGTCAGCCCCAACGGCATCAAGCGCCGGATCCGTGAAATCGTCGCTTTCCATGTGGATGAACATGAAGAATTAAAAATCCTGCCGATCTATAGCTGCGATAAACGCGGACCGGTGATGACATTGGATGATCTCCCCAAAAAAGGGGGAAGGCAATGAACCCCTGGATGCTGGTTCCCTTACTTTGCATCTTCATCCTGCTGATCTTCAAACGATGGATCGCCCGCAGCGCATTCTCCCTCAAAGGCAGCAAGCATCTGATGCGCGAATTGTCCATGTACGGGACGAAACTGAATATCACCTCGTATTATCTGTGGCATATCGGTGCTTTGAGCATCGTCGTGGCCTTTGGATGGATGTTCGAACTGCGGCCTGCCTTCATCATCATTCTGGGTATCGCGGCTTTCCTGCAGGTGCCCGCCGCGCTGACATGGCATGCGATCTACCGCCATGAAGAATATCGCTTCTTTCAGCTTACTTCCTTTCTCCAGCAATTCCTTGCGATTTTCAAGACCCACCCGAAACTCTACCGTGCCCTCCAGGAATGCCGCCCATCCGCCGATGGTCAGCTTGCGTCTGATCTGGACGAATGGATCGCCAATCTGGATGCCGGTCTCTCCCAACAAACCAGCGTCGAGCCTTTCCTCCAACATCAGCCACACTTCATCGTCGGCAATCTGGTGCGTCTGATGATGTTCGCCGAAGAGTTCGGCGGCCAACGCCACCTCGAAGGATTGGAAATGATTCAGGACGACATCGAAGACTGGATCGACGATACGATCACGATGAAAAAGAGCCAGCGCGGATTACGCAACCGCATCATCTTGTTATGCGGGTTCGCGTTGGTGATCGCGATGATGAGCCAGAACATGCTGTTGAGGACCGGACTTGAAATCGATGAACCTTTTCGTGAAACGACCGTCTTCATTTTCCTGATGGGGATTCAGCTTACCATCCTGATGGCGCAGAAACTGGTTTCCGTACCCTGGATTTCCAACGAGGAGAAATTATGGCGATCCTGATCATCAATCTCATCCTGCTAATGTTATCCATCGCTTATCGGACAAAAATCCGCGACTGGATCACCCTGCATCTGATGGAAGGGGACTTCAAAAAGTGCTGCCGTATCATCGGAGTGAAACATCCCGAGACCCTGATGGCGAAGCGTTGGGATAGAGTACGTATAACCTTGCCGATCCTGTTGCTTTCAACCTTTTCCAAACAACCATTGCAAGCCGAACTCATCCTGTTAGGGGTGGTCGCATATCAATATGAATCTTCCTTCCTGCGCATGCGGTTGCAGACGCGCCGGCTGAAATCGCAGATCCGCTACCAATTCCCCATCTATCTGCGGCAGATCCAAGTACTTCTGCAAAACAATACCGTCGTCACCTCGATCGAACGGTCGCTGACCTATGCGCCTTCCTTGTTTCAGGAGGAAGTGGCGCATCTGGCGGAAGAGCTGCGCGAACGCCCGCAGGATCTGGATCCCTACCTGGATTTCCTTTCGTTCTATGAACTGCCGGAAATCGCCAGAGCCATGAAACTGTTATATCGATACAACACGGTCGGTCAGGCCGATTCATATCATCAACTCAACCGGATGATCCAGTCGACATCCAAGTGGCTGCGTGAAGAGCGTGTCTCCCGCAAGCAAAGCGCTTTGCTTGTCTACCAATGGTGGGGGATGGTTCCGCTCTTCGGCGTGACGCTACTGTTTCTGTCGGTGATGATGAATATCCTGATGACCATGTTTGGAAAGGGGGTGAGCGGATGAAAGCATTTTTTGAGGAATATGGATTGGTATTGGTGGTGACCGTCATCGCGACCGGCATGATTGTGTTTTCGGAAGGATTCAAAACCACCATGCAGCAAACATTGACGAACCAGTGGACTCAGATGACCACCTCGACGACTCCGTGATATGAAAGGGGCGTTTGAGACAGGGATCGTCATCCTGTTCGGAATGATGTTTCTATGGATGGGAATCAGCATGGTCCAGGTGATGTGGGCCTACAATCAGGCGCGTTATTTTCAAGAATACGTCCTGACCACGATCGAACGCCAGAACCGTTATGACCCTGACGTGCATGCCTTGATCCTCGAGAACGCACCGGCATGCGAGGCGTGCATCCTGAACATCACGCCGGATGACATCGATAACCGCCGTATGAACATCGCGATCCGTTTTCCTGTCCGCATCGCCGTATTCGGTATCGACGCATCGGCGACGACAAGTGCGACGACCCGTCCATTATCCTAGTGCAGCGACGCTGCACTTTCTTCGTGTTTGTGGTCATCGTTGAAATAGGATACAATAATAACGAATAAGGAGGAAGTTCCATGCTGCTGACCCTCGATATCGGTAATACCAACGTGGTTGCCGTTGTCTATGACATAGATAAGAAACTTGTTTTCAGTTCCCGCTTCGTCACCGTAAAACAGGACGCCTTGACGTTCTATTCGCAATGGCTGAAGGATAATATCCTTCCGCTGCGCGACGAGTTCAAGATATCCGCCTATTGCCTCAGTTGCGTCGTGCCCTCGATCACCGACCAAGTCGTCGCTTCGCTCAAACAGGTGTTGGATGTCGATGGAATCAATGTCACGACGAAAACTGTCCCCGAATTCGTCATCCATCTGGTAAAACCGGAAGAACTCGGTGCCGATTTCATCGCGACCAGTTATGGCGCGATGGCCAAATATCCCTTGCCGATCATCCTGGCCGATTTGGGATCTGCGACAAAGATCAGCGTTTTGAATGCGCAAGGGGAATTCGAAGGGGGTATCATCAGCCCGGGAGTCGGCATTTCGATCGACGCCCTCAATCGTTTCATCCCGCATCTTCCTGAAATCAAGATGGAAGTCCCGGCGCATATCATCGGAAAGGACACCGTCTCTTCGATGCAATCCGGATGGCTCTATGGAACCATCACCTCGGTCGAAGGGATGGCCGAAAAGATCGAACAAGAACTGGGTGAAACCGCGACACATGTGTTGACCGGCGGATATTCGATTTCCCTGCACCACGCCTTCACGGATTTTTCCTACGATGAATACCTGCTCAACGAAGGCTTGTTCGAAATCTATCGCAAACATGTTTCCAAGCCTGATTTTTAACGGATTCACCCTTTACAAAAACCGATAAATCGTTTATCATTAAAACTGCTCACGCAAGGTTTATGGCGATCGTGGCGAAGCTGGTTAACGCACCGGATTGTGGTTCCGGCATTTCGCGGGTTCGAGCCCCGTCGGTCGCCCCATGTATCAATTAAGGAACTCAGGTTCCTTTTTTTATATACTATAACGAAAAACGATCCATGTGGACGTTTCTGACAGAAACCGTTTTCACGTGATGATACGGGACTTTATCGTAAAATGTCGACCAAATCACAATGATGATGTAAAAAGTTACATTGAATGTAAAATGTGACAGAAATGTGAAAATATATGAAAGGAAAGCATTGACAACAATTTTCAATAAGATATAATTTCACTATGTTAAAGGAGAGAAACCATGAAACATTTGAAACGATTACTGCTTGCCCTTGTTATCCTGTCGTTGGCCGTCGGTTGCCAGACTGTTAAAAAAGTCGAACAGGTTCTTCGCATCGCGAAGGACAACGATGTCTCATCATTGGATACCAACGTGGCTACCGATGGTTTATCCTTCGAGGTCATCAAGACCTTTACGGAAGGCTTATTCGAATATGATGCCGCAGGGGTGATCGTCCCGGGCGTCGCCACCAAATATGATGTCTCCGCTGATGGTAAGGTCTATACCTTCACCTTGCGGAAAGACGCGAAATGGTCCAATGGCGATCCCGTCACGGCCAGCGACTTCGTATTCAGCTGGCGCAGACTTTGCGATCCGAAACTCGCGACCGAATACTCGTACATGGCTTCCGGCATCATGATCAAGAATGCCGCCGATGTCATCAGCGGCGCGAAACCGTTGACCGACTTGGGTGTCAAGGCGATCGATGCCAATACCCTCGAAGTCACCTTGGATGCGGCTGTCCCGTATTTCATCCAACTCATGACGTTCCCGATTTTCAATCCGCTCAATGAGAAATTCGTCACCGCCAAAGGCGATGCGTTTGCCAAGAGCGCCGATGCCTTGTTATCCAATGGTCCGTGGACTGTCACCGAATGGACCGAAGGCACCAAGATCCGTGTCGAAAAGAATGCCAACTACTGGAACAAATCCAAGATCAACCTGGCAGCCATCGAATTCCTGATCATCAAAGATTATCAGACGGCTGCGCTTGAATTCGAAAATGGCAACGTCGATATCGCGAAGATCTCTTCCGACCTCGTCGACCGCTACAAATCCAAAGACTACTTCGTCACTAACAAATTAGGTTATACCTGGTATGTCGCGCCGAACTTCCTGGATGCGAAATTCAAGAATGAAAACCTGCGTCTTGCCTTAGCTCTCAGCTTCGACAAATCCTACATCACCGACACCATTTTGCATGATGGTTCCAATGTTGCTGATTACATCGTCCCGATCGGATTGGCGACCGGACCGGATGGAAAAGATTTCCGTACCGGAGCAGCCACCTTCCTATCCTACAATACCGCAAAAGCCCAGGAATACTGGACCAAAGCGAAAGCCGACCTCGGTGTCACCACCTTGTCGCTGGAACTGCTGGTCGACGATGCGGCCGATACGAAAGCCGTCTCCGAATTCCTGCAGGCCGAATGGCAGAAGAATCTTCCGGGTTTGACCATCACGATCCAGACCCAACCGAAGAAAAACCGCTTGGCATTGATGCGTGCCGGTACCTTCCAACTTGGTTTGACCCGTTGGGGCCCCGACTACGCCGACCCGTTCACCTACTTGGGCGACTTGTTCCAGACGGGTGTCAACTACAACTACGGACGTTTCTCGGATCCCGCATATGACGCTTTGATCCAAAAGACCGCACCGGGCGGAGCACAATCCACCGATGCCGTAGCGCGTTGGGCGACTTTGCATGATGCTGAAAAAGTTCTGCTTGACCAAGCGGGGATCTTCCCGGCGTGGCAATCAGGCGAAGCGATGTTGATCAACACCAAAGTGACCGGCTATGAATTCCATGTCGTCGGTCAGCCTTCCTACCGTAACGTCGTTAAGAAATAAACGCAGTCAAAAGTAAATCGTCGTGAGGAAACCTCCGCTTCGGGCGAAGGTTTCCTCTTCTTTTCTATATAGAGAGGTAGAAAAATGGCAAAATATATAACCAAACGTGTCCTATTATCGCTATTCACTCTCTTTGTAATCCTGTTCATCCTCTTCATGCTTCTGCAATTCATGCCCGGAAGTCCGTTCAATGATGAAAAATTGACGGCTGCCCAACAAGCGGTTCTGATGGCGAAATACGGATTGGACAAACCGTTTATGATCCGTTTCTGGATCTATCTTCAAAACGTCGTCCTGCGCGGTGATTTCGGTATTTCATATGCCATCAAGAAAGATATGCTGGTCTCCGGCATCGTCATGTCCCGTCTAGGGACGTCGATCCGGATCGGTCTACAAGCCTTGTTGCTGGGAACGAGTTTAGGTGTGTTGTTCGGGGTGATTTCCGGATCGAAGCGGAATACCTGGATGGATTCTCTGGCGACCGTCGCAGCGGTAATCGGCGTCAGTATCCCTTCGTACGTTCTGGCTTTGGTTCTGAGTTATGTGCTGGGCTACAAATTCCGTATTTTCGATATCACTTACAAAGTCGATAATCCGATCGGATCGTCCATCTTGCCGACCATCGCCTTATCATTCTTCGTCATGGCGCAGACCACACGTTTCCTGCGTACGGAACTCATCGAAGTATTGGGCTCCGATTATGTGAAACTGGTCGATGCCAAAGGGGTCGCCCGCCTCAAAGTCATCTTGAAGCACGGACTGCGCAACGCGTTGATTTCCGTCGTGACGATTTTGGGTCCGCTGACCGTCAATCTGATGACCGGTTCGCTGGTCGTCGAACGTGTCTATGGGATTCCCGGGATCGGCAGTCTGCTGGTCGAGGGCATCCAGGTCAACGACTACAATATCATCGTCATGATCGCTTTTGTCTACAGCGCCTTGTACATCTTCGTCAACCTTGTCGTCGATATCATGTACGGGGTGATCGATCCGCGCATCCGGGTCGCGAAAGGAGGGTGACATGGAAACGTACACTAAAGAACAGTTCGACCGTGTAGGCCTTCAGGATTCCAAACAACAGGAAATGCTGCTTGGATCGACGACTCCGTTTCTCAAGGATGCATGGCGCCGGTTCACCAAAAACAAAGGCGCGCTGGTCGGTCTGATCGCGATCATCATCATCTTCGTCTTCGCGGTTTTTGGACCGTATATCAACCAATTCGCGTATAACGTACTGGACAAGATCCATGTGAACTTGCCGCCGCGTATCCAGTTTCTCGAAAAGCTCGGCATCTTCAATGGTTCCGAAGGCAGTTATAATCCGTATATCGAAAAAGGTTTCACCAACTCTTACTATTGGTTCGGCACCGACGTGCTCGGACGCGACCTTTGGGATCGCGTCTGGATGGGCACCCGCATCAGTTTCTATATCGCGATGGTCGCCGTTATGATCGACATGGTCATCGGGATCGGTTATGGCATGGTTTCAGGGTTCTTCGGCGGAAAGATCGATACGGTCATGCAGCGCATCGTGGAAATCCTGTCAGGCATCCCCAACCTGGTCGTCGTGACGCTCTTTGTATTGGTCCTCAAACCCGGGATCGTCTCGATCATTTTGGCGTTGATGATCACCGGATGGATTTCCATGAGCCGCGTCGTCCGCGCCCAGGTCATCAAGATGAAGGAACATGAATTCGTATTGGCAGCCAAAACCTTGGGGGCCAGTTCGTTCATCCTGTTATTCAAGGAATTGTTGCCGAACATCATCGGGCAGATCATCGTCATGACGATGTTTTCCATCCCCAATGCGATCTTCTACGAATCCTTCCTGGCATTCGTCGGTTTGGGTCTGCAGCCTCCGTTGGCTTCCTTGGGCGTCTTGATCGCGGACGGGTACCGTTCGATGATCACGCATCCCCATCTGGTCATATTCCCGGTCGTCGTCCTGTCGACCCTCATGTTGAGCTTCAACCTGATCGCCGATGGACTGCGCGACGCGTTCGACCCGAAGATGAAAGGGTTCTAGGTGAGCACGATGGACAAAAAACGAATTTTGGAAGTCAATCATCTCGATCTTTCGTTTCGATTAGGCAACGACGTCAACCATGTCATCCGTGACATCAGTTTCCATGTGAACCAAGGGGAGACGCTGGCGATCGTCGGCGAATCCGGGTCCGGCAAATCCGTGACGACCAAGGCGATCATGGGGATGATCGATGAAAACGGGACGCTGGAAAAAGGCGAGATTCTATTCCGTTTCATGAATCATGGCAAGGAAGACGAAATCGTCGACCTGGCCAAAAAGGACAGCAAGTTCATGCAGAAGAACGTCCGCGGATCCCGCATCGCGATCATCTTCCAGGATCCGATGACCTCGTTGGATCCGACCATGACGATCGGCAAGCAGATCATGGAAAGCATGCTTGAACATAAAAAAGCCGCCTCCAAGAAAGAAGCGCTCGCGAAAACCATCGAACTGTTAACGTTGGTCGGGATCGAACATCCCATCAAGCGTGTGAAACAATATCCGCACCAACTGTCCGGCGGCATGCGTCAGCGTGTCGTCATCGCGATCGCCTTGGCATGTGAACCGGATATGCTGATCGCGGACGAACCGACGACCGCGCTGGATGTCACGATCCAATCGCAGATCCTTGATCTGATCAAGGAACTGCAGCGCAAGATCGGTTTATCCATCATCTTCATCACGCATGATCTGGGGGTCGTCGCCAATGTCGCCGACCGCGTCGCGGTCATGTATGCCGGGAAGATCATCGAAGAAGGATTGGCGTCGGAAATCTATTACGATCCGCGTCATCCCTATACTTGGGGTTTGCTTTCCAGCATCCCGTCGCTTGACGGGCAAGATGAGGAAATCTATTCCATCCCCGGTACGCCGCCCAATCTGATCGATCCGCCCAAAGGCGATGCGTTCGCGTATCGCAGCGAATACGCCCTGAAGATCGACTTTGAAGAGCAGCCGCCGATGTTCCAAGTCAGCGAGACGCATTTCTGCGCCTCCTGGCTCCTGCATCCCTTAGCCCCGAAAGTCGAAATGCCCGCTGTTTTAGCCAAACGGATCGCGCAATTTTGCGAAAGGAGGAACCCGCGATGAGCGACAAAGTCCTGCTTCAAGTGGATCATCTATCGCAGTTCTTCCGCATCGACCGCCATACGACGATCCGCGCGGTCGACGATGTCTCGTTCCATATCAACGAAGGGGAGACCTTCAGCGTGGTCGGTGAATCCGGTTCCGGCAAGTCGACCCTCGGACGTACGCTGATCCGCATCTACGAAGCCCAGACCGGCAACGTGCTGTTCATGGGCAAACAGATCGGCGGTAAAATAAACAAAGATTCCTTACGCTTCCTCAGGAAAAACATGCAGATGATCTTCCAGGATCCGATGGCATCGTTGAATCCGCGCAAGAAAGTGCTCGACACGGTCGCATTCGGACTCTACATCAACCATCTTTCCGGCAATTCGCACGAACGGCTGGATAAAGTGCTGAAAGTGCTTAAGTCGGTCGGACTCAGCGAAGACCATCTCAGCCGTTATCCCCACCAGTTCTCCGGCGGACAACGCCAGCGGATCGGGGTCGCACGGGCTTTGATCATGGAACCGCGCTTCATCATCTGCGACGAAATCATCTCCGCCCTCGACGTATCGATCCAAGCTCAAGTCATCAACCTGATGCGGAAACTGCAGAAGGAACATGGCTTGACCTATATGTTCATCGCCCACGACTTGTCGATGGTGCGCTATATCTCCGACCGCGTGGCGGTCATGCATGAAGGGCACATCGTCGAGATGGGGACCGTGCCGGATATCTACGAGAATTCCATCCATCCTTATACCCGCTCCTTGTTATCCGCTATCCCGCATCCGGATCCGGACGCGGAAAAAGACCGCAAACGTTTCGTCTATATCAAAGGCGGCGTCGATTACAATATCGGCACGATCCGCCAACTTACGACCACCCACTCCATCTT
>JBAVGP010000222.1:0-9348 GCA_049684955.1 Erysipelotrichaceae bacterium | reverse complement strand
TATCAATACGATGCCGAAATACGTCGTCACATCCCATAATAAAGAACTGACCTGGAATGCCAAAGGGATTCTCGCGGATCCCACCGAAATCCAAGCGTTGAAAGAGAAAACGAAAGGTGATTTGCTGGTGTTCGGAAGTCTCAGCCTGGTACGCATGCTGTTGAAAGAGAAATTGGCGGATGAAGTCCGTATCCTGCTCTATCCGCTCATGGTCAACGAAGGACGGAAGCTGTTCGATACCTTGAATGTCGATCTGGAACTGATCAATCAACGCTCGTTCAATTCCGGTGTCGTCGAATTGTACTATAAAGTCAAATAATTAGTTTCTCAGATATATCGGTCATGAAAAGTCCCCGTCGCAAGACAGGGACTTTTTCGACTTCTTTGATAGACTCAGAATTTATCCGCAATGCAGAAAAACTTTATGCTCTAGATCTTCACGACGGGCCGCGCTTCGATATAGCCCCTCTCACCGCGCGGTTCAAGCTGATACAATGGGGCGGCGGTTTCATCAAAACGATACCCGACGGTTTCCGGATGATAGCGATCGATCACGGACTGGATGCTTATTATGACGTTTTCGAATTGTTCGTCATCATAGGGTTCGCCTTGGAATACCATATAGGTGCAGGGCTCGAGTTCGATATACTCGAATCCTGCCGGCAGCGGTTTGGCATAGTCATCAGGGACTTCGACGCCTTGAACATATCGGGAAGTATCCGGCTTGATGAGTTTGGCAGGCAGCCACATCCCCATCGGTTCGTTAAGCGCTTCTTTGATGCTGCATAAGGTTCCCCAGACATCGCAGCCGACTTCCTCGCAATAAGTAAAATATTCATCGGCTTGCTTGCCGCGCAGGATGATCGCTTTGCGTAATGGACGCTGGATCAGTTGGACAAAGACGGTTTGTGTTTCCATTGTTTGCACCTCGTTTTTTTGGGTGAGATAGCGAAAGGGCCGAAAGAGCGGGATCGCCGGGGAATTGCGACGGTATTCACGCGGACTCATACCGAACTGCTTGGAAAAAGCTTTCGTGAAACCTTCGTGGGAATCGAACTGAAAATCGAAAGCGATCTGCAGTATCGCTTCGTTCTCGTCTCTGAGTTTGGCCGCCGCCGCACTGAGCCTTAGTCGCCGTATATATTTCAAGGGACTGATGCCCAGTGAAGCGGAGAACAGATGGGCGGCATGATACGGGGAATACCCGGCAGCACGCGCCAACTGGATCAGCGTGATCGGTTCATCCAGATGTCCGTCGATGTATTCCTGCATCCGTACGACCGCTTGTTCGATATCGCTCATCTTCCCACCTCGCTTCCATTGTACCAAAGAAAAACGCCGTCCACTTGACCGGCGTTGCGAAAATCAGAGACTGATTTCGTTGTTTTGGATACGTCTGGCGAGTTCCTGGACGTTCATATCGATACGGTCG
This sequence comes from Erysipelotrichaceae bacterium, assembly GCA_049684955.1. Taxonomy (GTDB): domain Bacteria; phylum Bacillota_I; class Bacilli_A; order Erysipelotrichales; family Erysipelotrichaceae; genus GWE2-51-13. The sequence goes on along the minus strand of JBAVGP010000222.1, from coordinate 7,916 downwards.
ATCACCTTGTTGAAGGTAGCGTCATCCATGCCGGAAGGATCGTCCAATCCCCAGTCTTCGCGGAATTTGCATGGCAGATACGGGCACTCGACATTGCATCCCATGGTGACGACGATATCGACGCGCGGGATGTCTTTCAGCAGTTTCGAACGTTGACTGGCTTCCATATCGATTCCATAGCGAGCCTTGATCAATCGGACCGCGTCTTGGTTGATATGTTCCTTGGTTTCCGTTCCAGCGGAGTATGCTTCAAAAATATCCCCTGCATAATGTTTCGCCAATGCTTCGGCGATTTGCGAGCGGCATGAATTGTGGACGCAGATGAACGCGACCTTGGGTTTGACTGGCATGATGACCTCCTTGCGAATTCCGTCAGTTTCTTTTTGACTACTCAAGTATAGAGGAAATGATCCTCCGCTTCAAAGAGCATGCCTCAACCCTTTTTCTTTTCTTTTTTGGGTTTGGGCTCGGGAAGCGCATGATAGGTGATTTCGATGATTTTCTGAAGATACTGCCGGTCATCCGTCTGTTCGATGATATACCATAGTTTCGCGCCTTTGTAGGGCGGACCTTCAAGCACTTCCGTCAAATGCGGCACGACTTCCGGGACAGGCTTCAGGTAGAAAACGTTGTCACAGAGCAGCGCCACGAATTTACCTTCCACATAAACCCCGTATTCACCGAACATCTTATTGACTTCGACACGGCCTAAACCACTCATCTGATCCTTGATATATTGCGCATAACTCGATTCAGTCGCCATATTGCCTCCTGTTTCCACAACTTGATAATCCTAGTGTATAATGAAAATAGAATATTTGAAAGCGGGGAAACGCGATGAACTTTAAATCGAGTCAAATGAAACAGGGAATGTTGCTGATCACATTTTTCATCGGCATGCTTTGGATCGGACAACATGTCGAGTTGATCATCAGCTCTCTATCAAAAGGGATCCGTATCATAACACCTTTCTTGGTTGGATTCTCATTCGCATTCCTAATGAACGCTCCGATGATGCGTATCGAAAGTTTCTTATTTAAGGCAAAGAGCCCGCTCTTGGTGGTTCCGAAGAAATTCCGCCGCATCATCAGTTATCTCCTCACGCTGATTCTGGTCATCGTAATCATCGGTTTCATTTTCCAAATCATCATTCCTGAACTGACGAAAACGATCGTCGCTTTCATCAATACGCTTCCTTCCGCCTTTGACGACCTGCAGGCATGGGCGATCACGCATCTGGGTCCCAACACACCGGTCGGTGATTTCCTTGTCAGCGTCAATTTCGATTGGAACAAGTTCAGCGCCGCCGTGATATCCTTCGTAAACAACAGTTGGCAGGCATGGCTGAATTCATCTCTTGGGATGTTGCAGTCGATCATGAACGCATTCTTCGCTTTCATCCTCTCTTTTATGTTCTCGGCTTATGCTTTGCTAAACAAAGAAGCGATCCTGAGCCAGATCAGACGTCTGACTTTGGCTATTTTCCCCGATAATGCTTCAAAATGGATTTTCAGAATCTTTGTGATGGCCGATGATGTCTTCTCGCGTTTCGTGTTCGGCCAGGTCATCGAAGCCTTCATTGTCGGAATCTCGTTCTTCATCGGCCTGACACTTTTCAGGTTCCCATACGCTTTGTTAATCAGCGTCATCATTTCAGTCACTTCGCTCGTTCCGATTTTGGGAGCGATCGTCTCGCAGACCATCGGTGTCCTGCTGATCATGACTGTCAGCCCGATCCAGGCGATATGGTTCTGGGTCTTCTATCAAGTGCTCCAACAATTTGAAGGAAGTTTCATGTATCCGATGGTTGTCGGTAAATCCGTCGGCTTACCGGCGATATGGATCCTGGTCGCTGTCACGATCGGCGTCAACTTAATGGGTGTCGTCGGCATCTTGATTTCCATCCCGATCGCATCGCTCTGTTATACCTTGCTGCGAGAATGGGTCAATTTCCGACTCGATAAAAAGAAAGCACTTCAAATGATCGAAAGCCACCCCGAATGACGAGGTGGCTTTTATTTTACTTTCATGATGTACCAGGCAGCGAACGCTTGTACGGGGATTTTTGTCAGATTGCCGAAACAGGCTTCCAATTCCTGATCAACGACATGGATGAAATTGAAGTAATCCCCATGCTCCAGAAATTCCATGATATCGACGAGCCAGTGCCGCGTCTGGTTGTATTCAAGCAGGATGACATATTTCCTGGCGATGCGCCGCATTTCCGCATAGAGCAGCTTGCGTTGATCCGCCGGCATGCCATGGGCAACTAATGACGCGCTTACCATATCAAATGATTTGTCAGCATAAGGCAAGCCTGTCAGCGTATCCCCAAGGGTATACTTGATGGTCGATGAAGTCAGGCGTTTCGCCTGTTTCAGCATCGCAGCCGACCGATCGCAGCCTTCCACGGTTTGGATATGCGCTTGCAGGACTTGGCACAGCGCACCGTTGCCGCAACCGATATCCAACACGGACGAACAAGACTCAGATAAAGCATCCATTAAAACCGGGACTGTCCTTTCCGCTTGTCGTACCTGATGATGAAAGAACCAGGCGTACGGACGCGCGATTATGTCAAAGAGTGTCATGATGCGCTACTTCTTCGGTTCGATCTTGCGTTTGGTATAGCGCGCGATCACATAGGCAGCCGAAATGTTGAAGAACACAAACAACAACAGACTCGTCATAAAGGAAGACATGCCGAACACATTCTGCGACAGAAACGCATCATACTGGGTCATATTGCGGAAAAGCAAGAAGGCTTCCGCGATGAAAATACCCAGTGTCAACAGGAAGACCGACAATGCTTTCGGCTTCTTTTGCATCTTTCGATAAATCATGAATGCCAACAAGATGGATACGTTCAGGACCAATAGAACGATGGCGCCGACTTGCAGTTTGACCTGTAAAGGATCGGCACTGTTGACCGGTGAATTCGCGCCCGAAATAAAAATGAACGGCAGGATGAAAACGACGATGTTCGCCAACAAGATCGGTAACAGTATTCTCAATGCGGCTTGCTTTTTCATATTGCCTCCGGCCATAAGATATTTGCTTTAAATCCGATAATCGTTGGGACGCCGGTTCAGGACGACGATGTTTTCGATATGGGAGGTCTGGGGAAACATGTCGACCGGTTGGATCGAAGCGATGTCATAACCCATCAGAAGATCCTTCACATCCCGGGCTTGCGTCTCGGGATTGCAGGATATATAAACGATTGTCCGCGGCTGAAGTTTGCGCAGCGCCAGCAGGAAATTCTTGTCGCTGCCCTCGCGCGGCGGATCCATGATCACCACATCGACTTTCGCCATCGGTCGGGTCGCATCCAGTATCCATTGCGCGACATCGCTGCAGACGAATTTGACATTCGAGGTATGGTTATGCCGTCCGTTGGAGCGTGCATCTTCGGTCGCATCGGGATTGCTTTCGATGCACAGGACTTCCTTCACACGCTTGCTGGCATAGATTCCGATCGTCCCTACACCGCTGTAGGCATCCAACAAGACATCGCCTGGTTTGAGCTTCGCGCCTTCCAGCGCCGTATCATAAAGAACCTGCGTCTGCGTCGGATGGACCTGATAAAAGGAACGGGCGGATATTTTAAAGGTATACTCGCCAAGCTGGTCGACGATGTAACCTTTTCCGTAGATCGTGCGTTCCTGCGTACCGAGCACGATGCTGGTCGAACGATTGTTGATGTTCTCGACGATGGTCGTGATTTCAGGATGTTTCGCCACAAGCGCCGCCGCAAAGTTCTTGCGTCCCTTGAATTCGGAATGCGCGACGACCAGCACGACAAGGATCTCACCCGTCGATTGGGCGATACGGATGATCGCATGACGCAGCAGACCCTTCTTTCTGTCTTCATCGTAGATTTCGACTTTGAATTGGCGGACGAGTTCCTTGATCGACAAAAAGATCGCCATCGCTTTCGGATGCGAAACCTGACAAGTCTCCACATCGAACAACGCATGGCTTTTCGCCGCATAATAACCGCCGATCACTTTATGGTCTTTGCTTTTGAAACTCAGGATGTTCTTTCCGCGGTAACCGAAGTTCTGCGTCGTCCCGATACATTCTTTGACTTCATTGTTGGTGAGACTTTTAAATAATTGCCGTACCTGATCGGTTTTCCATTCCAATTGCGCAGGGTAGGTCCAGTGCAGGAATTGGCAGGATCCGCATTGCTCGAGATACGGGCAAGCGGGGGTGATGCGTTGCGATGAAGTAATGGTTCTCTCCGCTACTTTCCCGGTTCGCGTATCGAAGCGGATTTCTTCGCCGGGCAGTACATCCATAAAAGGTATCCCTTCCACGATGCCCATCCCGTCTTGGTTTATTTTTCGGCAGATGCCTTTGCGCAGTTCAGCCATATCAATCCAGAATCAGACTGACCGGACAATGATCGCTGCCCATCACTTCGTCGTGGATGGCGGCTTCCTTGACCCGATCCTTCAAACTTTGCGATACCAAAAAGTAGTCGATACGCCAGCCTGTCCCGTTGGCACGGGCATTCATACGATAGGACCACCAGGAATACTTCACCGTATTCGGATAAAGGAAGCGGAACGTGTCGATGAATCCGCTGCTCATGAGTTTGGAGAATTTCGCACGCTCTTCGTCGCTGAAGCCGGCTGAAAGATGGTTGGTCTTCGGGTTCTTCAGATCGATTTCGTTGTGCGCGACATTCAAGTCGCCGCAGACAATGACACCTTTGTGTTTTTCGAGCTCTAGCAGGTAATTGCGGAACGCATCTTCCCACGACATGCGATAGTCCAAACGTTTCAGTTCTTCCTGTGAGTTCGGGGAATAGACGCATACCAGATAGAAATCTTCGTATTCCAACGTGACAATCCGTCCTTCGGTGTCATGTTCGGGAAGTCCGAAACCGTACGTCGCAGTGATCGGTTTCTTGCGGGCATAGATCGCCGTGCCCGAATATCCTTTCCGCTCCGCATAGTTAAAGTATTTCACATACCCTGCCGGGCTGAAATCATGTTGCCCTTCCTGCATTTTCGTTTCCTGCAGACAAAAGAAATCCGCGTCGAAACTACGGAAAATCTCATCGAAGCCCTTCTGTGCGATGGCTCTGAGGCCATTTACGTTCCATGATACAAATTTCATTCGGACTCTCCTATTTCTTATCTCTTCAAGTATAATCAAATGAGAGGCATTTGTCATGGAATTTGAAAGGAGAAGGAAATGGGGAATCTGCGCTGTCCGGTATGTAAAAAAGAGTTGATTCAGAACACGCATAGCCTGGTGTGCCAAAAAGGTCATCGTTTTGATCGCGCATCGCAGGGGTATGTGAACTTGACGATCGGCTCGAAACAGCGCAAAAGCGGGGATGACAAGGCGATGATCGCCGCCCGCTCGCTGTTTCTGAGTCAGGGTTATTATCTTCCGTTGCGCGACAAAATCATCGCCTGCCTGCGCACCCTAGATTTTCAGGATGCGTTGGATATGGGATGCGGTGAAGGCTACTATACCAACTTATTGGCCAAACAGTTCCCCGGCACTTCATGGACAGGCGTGGATCTTTCCGTGGATGCGGTGAAATTCGCGGCCAAACTGAATCGAAACGTGAATTATCTGGTCGCCGGAATCAGCGATCTGCCGATACAGGATACCAGCGTCGATCTCACGTTAAACATCTTCGCTCCGATCTTCAAGGATGAAATCAATCGGGTCTTGAAGGACGGAGGGCATGCGATGTTCATCCTGCCCGGAGAGAATCATCTGCTTGAATTGAAAGAACATCTTTATCCGGAAATACATCTGAATCCAGCCCCTGCTTCTTCACTTGAGGGATTCGATACGACGTTCATCGAGGATCTTGATTTCCTCTTCGATGTCCGTTGCAACGCCGATCTGAAAGCCCTTCTGCATATGACGCCGTATGTCCACCGCAGTCCGAAGGAAGGGCTTGAACGCGTTTCGGTGATGGATACGATGTCGATCCGCGCTTCATTTCGCATACTTTGCGTGACAAAGCCGTTGAAAAAGGATGTATATGAATAAAAACTCGGATATAATGACTTAAGTACGTATCTTATAAACAGAAAGGTTATCTCCATGAATGATTTCATAGGTTTGGCGCTGTCTTTCGCCTATTTAGGAATCGTTTTACTGATTGCGACGAGGCTTGAGAAGCTGCCTTATGAAGCAAGCAGAAAATTCGTGCATATCATGGCGGCGAACTGGTGGCTGATCGCATCGTTCGCTTTCAAATCCCCGTGGCTTGCTTCGATCGTCCCGCTTTTCTTCGTCGTATTCAATCTCGTGACATTCTTCGCAGGGTGGTTCCCCGCCGTCAATAAGCAGATCGACGGCCGAAATTTCGGTACTATTTATTATGCGCTTAGCACGCTGTTTTTGACCTATGTAAGTTTCCAGCCCGGAAGTTCGCTCTTGATCGGCGGCGTCGGACTGCTGGTGATGGGATATGGCGACGGACTGGCTTCATTGGTCGGCCGCAAATGGGGCAAGCACCCCTTCCAATTGTTTCAGGCGAAAAAGAGTCTTGAAGGCACCGCGACCATGTTCGTCGTTTCATTCCTCGTTCTCATCGCATATCTGACCTATGCGACCGGTACGGCGGCCTGGGTGCCTTGTTTGATCATCGCGCTGATATCGACTTTGGTCGAAGCAATCTCCCCGTGGGGACTCGACAACATCCTTGTGCCTCTGATCGCGGCTTTCGCCTATTTCATCTATATTCTATAAAACCGTCGCAATGGTTTTCAACGGAGGTCCTATGCCGGTATATATCTATCTGATGGAAGACAAAAACACATTGAATCCTGAAATCGTGGTTCGTCATATCGACCATCTGAGGTTTCTTGATCAGACAGGCAGCCTTGTCCTGTGCGGTCCGTTTACGGACTATCCCGGCGGCATGGTCGTATTACGCACTGCTGATCACCTTGAAGCTTTGCGGATCGCGCAAAGCGACCCGTTCATCGCCGAAGGATACAAGACGTTTCAACTGCGGACTTTAGAAGTCGCCGATGCCTCAAACGCATATCTCGGTACATGAATGAAAAAATGGGAACTTGCGTTTCCATTTTCATTTGATGCCCTTTTTCAGTTTTCGTTCAATCAGCGGGATCGGCAGGAAGATGACCGGCAGGCAGATCAGCGTGTTTGTTAATAAGACCGTATCGCGATCCGCCCATTGCATACGACGTGAAACCAAGATAACCAGGGTCATGAACAGCATCGATACCATCATGATCAGCCCCGCATATTTATTCGCATAATCCCAGTTTTTTTGGCTCTCCATCGAACGTTTGGTGCGGTAACCCGCCCATGAATTGATTTTTCCGGGAGGGAACGCATAAAAGAGCGCGGCGATGATAAACAGCCCGATCGGCAATAACAGGTCGAAATCATAGACATTCATCGTTGTACCTCCGAAATTTGACCGTTTGTCGATCAATTACATTGTATCGGCTTCAAGCTGTCCGCTCAACACTTTCTTGGCAGCTTTCTGCCTTACGGTTGACTTTCATGTGCCCGTTGACTAAAATAGGTTGTACGACTAACCGATCAAAAGGAGATTTCATGGAACTGTTCACGTTGTTGCTTATCGCTGTCGGATTATCGATGGACGCTTTCGCCGTCGCGTTGATCAACGGTCTTTGCGCATCTGAAAGCCGTCTGCGTTATGCTCTGAAAGTCGGCTTGTTCTTCGGCTTCTTCCAGGGTTTCATGACCTGGCTCGGTTATAGTCTCGGCACGAACTTCAGCGCCTATATCACATCCTATGATCATTGGGTCGCCTTCATCCTCTTAGGATTGATCGGCGGCAAGATGTTCTATGAAGGGCTGCAACCCAAAGACCTCAGCTGCGAAGTCCATCAGGAAAAAGATTTCCTCCACTTGGTCTACTTCTCGGTGGCGACCTC
>JBAVGP010000221.1:0-10816 GCA_049684955.1 Erysipelotrichaceae bacterium | reverse complement strand
GAGTACGATATCGAGCATCGGAATCCTCCATTCAGTTTGCCTATACATTCTATCAGATAAACCGATAAAAAACAAGATTCGAGATTCATCAAATCAAGCGATGAATACAGCCTGATTTGATAGAGTTTAGAGGGTTTCCCCAAAGCATATCCGCATGGAAAACCTCGGGGACAGGACCATTCCATCGTCAGCCATTCCTTTCTGACCGTTGCATCGGCAGATGCGATTGCGTGATTAAATCCGTTACCTTTCATGGTAAAATATCCTTCTAGAACCAACAAGCGAGTTCGTGTCCGTTTGGACCGATTGTTTCGCCATTGAAACGGATTCAGGAGGACCACAAGTTGACAATCACAGAAACTTTCAGGAGTGCCAAGGTCGGTGATATCATCCCTTTCGGGACGTATCCACAAACGGAGAGCGGAACGGACAGAACACCGATCCAATGGCGGGTACTCCGCCACACCGATGAGGAATTGTTCGTTTTAAGCGAATACATCTTGGCTTGCAGGCAGTTTCATGGCGACGCAAAGCCATATCAGACCGAAGATGCGGACATCGCATGGCAAAATTGTGATTTACGGAAGTGGCTGAATGAGCATTTCTATCACACCGCTTTCGACCCGATCGAACAAGCTTTCATCAAGACGAATCGCTGCTTTGATAATGGGGAAGGAAGTCCGGACACCGATGACAAGGTATTCTTATTGAGTGATACAGAGGTGAAGGAGCTGACCCAGAAAAAGCCTGAAGATGAGTCAAGTGTACGGCGTTGTACCATCGGGACCGAATTCGCCAGACAGAAGACAATCGAAGGAAACCATCTCTATGTGTATGACAAGAAAACCAGGGAAGACTATCTCATCGATCAAGGGTTGGAAATAGGTTGTTCATGGTGGTGGCTGCGATCTCAGGTCGCTGTTTCAGAGCGTGCGTTCTTTGTCGGTACAGGCAGCAGTATCCGAAACTATGGACGCGTCAACTTGAAATGTTACGGTGTGCGTCCCGCAATCAAAATCGTTCTGTAACCTTTCGTTCATATTGGTTGAAAGGATTAATCATCATGGCTACGAAAAAAAAAGAGCCGTCGCATTGGTTTGCGGCGGCTCTTGCTTATTTCTTAACGTTGAAGAATGCATCTTTGCCCGGGAATACGGATGTATCGCCGAGTTCGTCTTCGATCCGCAGAAGCTGGTTATACTTCGCGACACGGTCCGTGCGGCTCATGGAACCGGTCTTGATCTGTCCTGCGTTGAATGCGACCGCGATGTCCGCGATGGTCGTATCTTCGGTTTCGCCTGAACGGTGGGAAACGACGGTTGTGTATCCGTTGCGTTTCGCAAGTTCCATACAATCGAAGGTTTCCGTCAACGTACCGATCTGATTGACTTTGATCAGAATCGAATTCGCGATGCCTTTTGAGATGCCTTCCGCAAAAATCTTCGGATTGGTTACGAAGATATCATCGCCGACGATCTGGACTTTCTTGCCCAGACGATCGGTCATGACTTTCCATCCGTCCAAATAGCGTTCGCCAAGTCCGTCTTCGATCGATACGATCGGATATTTCCCGATCAGATATTCGTAGTAATCGATCAGTTGATCGGTGGTCAGCGATTCTTTGGTGCTCTTCTTCAGGAAGTACACTTTCTTTTCGTCGTCATAGAATTCGGAAGCGGCGACATCCATCGCCAACGCGATATCCTTGCCCGGAACATAACCGGCAGCCTTGATGGCTTCGACGATGACTTGCAGCGGTTCTTCGTTGTTGGCGAGATTCGGGGCGAAACCGCCTTCATCTCCGACGGAAGTCGCTTGACCTCTGGCTTTCAACACTTTTTTCAACGCATGGAAAGTCTCGGCACCCATACGGATCGCTTCTTTGACGGAAGGCGCGCCGATCGGCATGATCATATATTCCTGGAAATCGATGGAAGCATCGGAATGTTGTCCGCCGTTGATGACGTTCATCATCGGAACCGGCAACGTTTTCCCGTTGAATCCGCCGAGGTATTTGTATAACGGCATATTGTAGTAGTCGGCGGCTGCGCGGGCACAAGCCATCGAAACACCTAAGATCGCGTTGGCGCCCAGTTTCGATTTGTCATGGGTCCCGTCCAGTTCGATCATCAGTTTATCGATGCCGTTCTGATCGGTGACATCCATTCCGCAGACAGCGTCCGCCAGGAAATCATTGACGTTTGAAACAGCTTTTTCGACGCCTTTGCCTAAGAAACGGCTCTTGTCGCCGTCACGCAGTTCAAGGGCTTCACGTTCGCCGGTGGAAGCTCCGCTGGGAACGATGGCGCGTCCGAATGCGCCGGAATCGGTAGTCACTTCTACTTCGATGGTGGGGTTGCCACGCGAGTCGATGACTTCACGGGCATAGACATCGATGATGATCGACATGTTTGAATCCTCCTGGAGTTACGCTTTGAGAGCGTCGATGATGGCTTTGAATGAGTCGACTTTCAACGATGCGCCTCCGATGAGGGCTCCGTCGATGTCTTTCTCAGCCATGTATTCACGGATATTATCAGGCTTGACCGATCCGCCATATTGAATGCGGACTTTTTCGGCCGCTTCCGGTCCGAATTTGCGGTAAACTTCATTACGGACGGTCGCGCAGGTGTTCTGGGCGATTTCCTTGGTCGCGTTCTTGCCTGTGCCGATAGCCCACACAGGTTCATACGCGATGACCAGATTCCCGACTTCCTCGGCAGTCAAACCGGCCAATGCGGCGGCGGTCTGCGTGCGGACGATCAATTCGGTTTCGCCGGCTTCAAACTGCGCCAGCGTTTCGCCGACGCATACGATCGGGGTGATTCCGTTGGCAACCAGTTTCAAAGCTTTCTTATTGACGCTTGCGTCTGTTTCATTATAGTAGGTACGGCGTTCGGAGTGTCCGATGATGCACCATTTGACGCCGACTTCTTTCAGCATGCCGACACTGACCTCGCCGGTGAAGGCTCCGCTGTCTTCGAAATGCACATTCTGCGCCGCGACCAACAGATTCTTTGAAGCCGCGACTGATTTTTCAAGCGCTAAAAACGGGGCGCCTACGCCGAAATCGGCATCATCATGCAATAAAGGTTCGATGGCCTCGACGAAACTGACGGCTTCGGCGATGGTCTTGTTCATTTTCCAATTCCCTACGATGATTGGCTTACGCATTATTTTTTCTCCTGGATGATGGCGATCCCCGGCAATTCCTTGCCTTCCATAAATTCAAGGGAAGCACCGCCGCCCGTGGAAATATGGGTAAACTTATCTTTGAATCCGAGTTGGATGGCTGCGGCTGCGGAATCTCCGCCGCCGATGACGGTCATCGCGCCCGGAAGTTCGGAAATAGCGGTACAGATTTCAAGGGTTCCTTTTGCGAAGGGCTTCATTTCGAAGACGCCCATCGGTCCGTTCCATATGACGGTCTTGGCTCCCAATAATTCCTTCTTGAAGAGTTCGATCGTCTTCGGTCCGATGTCCAAGCACATGGTTTCGGCCGGAATATGGTCGTTGTCGACGATGAGGGTGGTCGCGTCTTCGGCGAACGCGCTGGCGGCGACATGGTCGACCGGCAGAATCAGTTTGCCTTTCGAGCGGGCTAAGAAGTCTTTCGCCATCTCGAGACGATCTTCTTCCAACAGCGATTTTCCGATTTCCTTGCCTTCCGCTTTCAGGAAGGTATACGCCATCCCGCCGCCGATCAATACTTTGTCGGCGATGGTCAGCAGGTTTTCGATGACCGCGATCTTGTCGGAAACTTTCGCTCCGCCCAGGATGGCCACAAACGGTCTCTTCGGATTATAGACGGCTGCGGATAGCATTTCGACTTCCTTCTCGACCAAGAACCCCAAGGCGGAAGGCAGGAATTCTGCGATCCCGACGGTCGAGGAGTGGGCGCGGTGGCATGAACCAAAAGCATCCGTCACAAACAGATCACCGAGCGAAGCCCAGTATTTGCTTAATTCGGGATCGTTTTTGCTTTCGCCTTTTTCATAACGTGTATTCTGAACAACGACGATTTCTCCGTCTTTCAGATCGGCGACCGCTTTTTCAAGTTCTGCTCCGCGGGTAACCGGGACAAACGATACTTTTGTTTTTACCAGCGTAGCCAGTTTGGCCGCAACCGGCGCCATATCATTCTTAGCCATATCGATCGCCTTTTGTTCGGGATCTTTATGATCGACTTTGCCTAAATGCGAAAGCAAGATGATGCGTGCTCCATGTTCGACCAGATAGTCGATGGTCGGAAGTGCCTGAACGATACGATTATCATCTTTGATTTTACCTTCTTTGATCGGAACGTTAAAATCGACGCGAACGATGACACGTTTCCCTTTGACGTCGAGGTCGCGTACTGTCTGTTTTGCCATAAATACATCCTCCTTTTATCACTCAGATTATAGCACTTACGGTAGGGTGAAACAATGCTTTTGTACCTCTATGATAAGGATTTCACATTCAGAATGAACTTGTCTGAAATAAAGAAAAGCGTATTTCTACGCTTTTTAACGACTTTTCTTTTCAATCAGACGGGCATATTCCTTGGCTGATTTGCTCCAGGATACATCCTTCTTCATCGCTTGTTTGATGAGCTTCGTCCAGTTCTCGTGATTGCGGTAATAAGTATCCAACGCATACTTCAGGATGTGTTTGAAATCCTCGCGGTTGAAGTTCGAGAACGCGAATCCGTTCCCTTTACCGGTGAATTCGTTGTAGGGTTCGACCGTGTCTTTGAGTCCGCCGGTTTCGCGTACCAACGGCAATGTCCCGTAGCGCATCGAAATCAGTTGGGAGATCCCGCAGGGTTCGAAGGCGGAGGGCATCAGCAGCATGTCGGCTCCCGCATAGATGCGGTGGGCCAACTCTTCATGATAGCCGCAATAGAATACCGCACGGTGGGGATAACGGAATTCGATCTGCCGGAGTTCGTTCTCGGTCCAGTTGTCGCCTGTGCCAAGGATGATCAGCTGCATATCCCAACCCATGATCTCATGCATGGTTTCCATCAATAATTGGATGCCTTTTTGCGGGGTGAGTCGGCTGACCATCGCGACCAGCATCACACCGGGATCTTGGCGCAATCCGAGTTCGGCCTGGATCGACGCTTTGTTGGCGGCTTTCCCCCGACTTGCGGTATGCACATCATAGGTCTTCGCCAGCGCGGTGTCGACTTCGGGATCCCATGCGGTCACATCGATGCCGTTGACGATGCCAAACAGATCTCTTTTACGCATGCGCAATACATCTTCCATATGCTCGCCGTAATCCGGCGTCAATATCTCTTCAGCATAGGTCTGCGAGACGGTCGTCACGGCATCCGCGTAGAGGATGCCTGCTTTCATGAAGGAAACCATGCCTCCATGGAAACGCAGGGTTCCGTCGAAATACATCTGTTTCGATACACCGATGCAAGCTTCCAGGATTCCATACGGGAAATTACCTTGGAAAGCGAGATTGTGGATGGTATATAAGGTCAAAGGCTGCGGGATGCGGTGCAGATAGAGGGTTTTGGCTAATAACGGGATGAATCCCGTATGCCAGTCGTGGCAATGTATGACATCCGCCTCGATCAGTTTTTCTTCGATGGCGCGCAGCACGGCATGTTGGAAGAAGGCGAAACGTTCGCCGTCATCCGGATAGCCGTAGTACCCTTCACGTTCGAAATAACCGGCATGTTCGATGAGATAATACATCACTTCGCCGATTTTACGCGAATAGATTGTGGCCACAGCATCGATCGTACCGACCTTGACAGGATAGGTAGCCACTTTCGTCAAGGTATGGTGTTGGGTGTGGGCAGTCTTGAGATATAACGGAATGATGACGGAGACTTCGAAACCGATCGCGCAAAGCTCTTTCGGTAAACTTCCGATGACATCCGCCAACCCTCCGGTCTTGACGAAAGGCAAGCCTTCCGAGGCTGCGAAGAGAATCTTTTTCATGGTTACCTCACACGGTGTCCCGGCGTTTTACGTAGATCAAATCTTCAGGACTGCCGATAAGTTCTTTGATATGCAGGATTTTCGCATCTTTATCGACGATGCAATACTTGAGATGGGCGTTCTCGCCGATGAAGGCACCGGACAAGATGATGCAGTTTTCGATCGTCGCACCCGGTTTGACGACGACGCCGCGTCCCATGACCGAATTGCGGATCTTCCCTTCGATGAAACATCCGTTGGAGATCGTGGAGAATTTCACGTCGGCGGCGGCGGAGTACTGAGTCGGGCAGGAATCGCTCGTGCGGGTGTGGAAAGGCCACTTCGGATCAAAGAGCTCCTTCGCTTTTTCCCTGCAGATCAAATCCATGTTCGCCTTGAAATACTGTTGCTGGCTGTTGATGCAGCAGACATAGCCTTTATGGTTGTATCCGACGATGTTGAGCGTGGCGAGATTGTCGACGAGGACATCGTTGAGACTGTACATGGAGCTGGTCTTCTGTGCCAATTTCACCAATTCGATGAAAAGATCTTTGCGCAGCAGGTAGATTTTCAGCGCGATGTTGCGGTTCTTGAATTTGCCTTGATTCTTTTCAATCTTGATGACGCGCTTATTGTTGTCAAGCGACAGCGTGTTCATCCCGATGAATTCTTCCTTGGCATTGTCGATCGTCTGATAGACGACGGTCACATCGGCCCCAGTCTGAAGATGAGCCTCCATGACATCGTTGAAATCGATCTTGGTGACCATGAAACTCGGCGCGATGACGACATACGGATACTTGGCTTCTTCGATATATTGCATATTCTGGACGAACGCGGTCACATCATGATTGTAGATCTCCGAATGGATCGGTTCTTCGCCGCTGAGCAGCTGCAATTTTCCACGCTTCGAGTTGATATTGTATTGACGGCCAGTCCCCAGATGTTCAAATACCGATCGAGGTTTGGCTTTGACATAGACCTGGATATGGTCGATCCCTGAATTCGTCATATTCGATAAAGCGAAGTCGATCAGCCGATAGCGGCCAAGAAAGGAAATCGAAGGCATCGGACGAAAGTCCTGCAAACCTTCCACATAAGCGGAAGCGTCATCGTAATTGATGATCCCTAAGGCATTGCACATGGTTTCGACCCCCTTACGCGTGGACATTGCGGTGGATCAATTCGATTTCACCGTCGCCAGGCTTACCGGCCTTGGCGTTTTCTTTGATTTCAACATCTTCGGCTACAATGACCCGCTGGACGATCGCGCCTTTACGCACGACGACCCCCGGCATCAAGACGGCATCCAGGACTTTGGCGCCTTCTTCGACGACGACGTTGGTGAAGAGGACCGAGTTTTCCACATGTCCGTCCACGACGCAGCCTTGATTGATATAGGCGTTCTTGATGATCGCATTCTCTCCGACGTACTGTGAAGGCATCGTGATGTCTTCCGTATAGATCTTCCAGGTCGGGTCGGCCAGATTGAGATCCGCGCCATGATAGATCAGATCCATATTGGCTTCCCATAGACTGTCGATCGTCCCGACATCCTTCCAATACCCTTTGAAACGGTGGGCAAACAGACGTTTACCAGTATGCAAAGCACCAGGAATGATGTCTTTCCCGAAATCATGGTGGGATTTTTCGTTCTTCAGATCATCGCTCAGCATTTTCCTGAGTAATTTCCACGTGAAGATGTAGACGCCCATGGAAGCCAGATTGCTTTTCGGATTCTTCGGTTTCTCTTCAAATTCGATGATCTGATCGGTCGCGTCGGTGTTCATGATGCCGAAACGTGAAGCTTCCTTGAGCGGGACTTCCAATACGGCGATCGTCACATCCGCATGTTTCGTTATATGATCGGAAAGCATTTTGGCATAATCCATCTTATAGATGTGGTCACCCGAAAGGATCAGCACATATTCCGGGTCATACTGGTCCAGGAAGTCGATGTTCTGGGTGATGGCGTCGGCCGTACCGCGGTACAATCCGAACCCTTCGCTTTTTTCACGCGGAGGAAGGATGAAAATCCCGGAATCTTTGGCATCCAGTCCCCAGCGTTGTTCCTGGGCGACATAGGAGTTCAGCAACACGGATTCGTATTGGGTCAAAACCCCGACGATATCGATGTTCGAGTTGGCGCAATTACTGAGCGGAAAGTCGATGATGCGGTACTTGCCTCCGAAGTAGACGGCGGGTTTCGCGACTTTGTTTGTTAGCTCGAGTAGGCGTGATCCTCTGCCACCGGCAAGGATCATGGCTACCATCGAATGTTGGCGCATATTATAGTTCTCCCCTCTGCTTTTTATAATCCAATTATACTCTATTTTAGGCTTGGGATAGGACTCAGATGTTAAGCTCGCGTCATTTTCGCGTTAATTCTGTCAACAATATGATTCCAAACGAGCATAAAAAAACGGCGGTCCGATTTCTCAGGATCCGCCGCGTTTCAACAGTCGTTCGATCAGATTTACGATGAAGTAGCCAAGCACGATGTTGACCTGGATCATGACCGTGCCTTTGACCAGGCGGGGCGCCACATTCAGTAGAAACGGAATGCCATACATCGTTTGAAGCCAGATCGGAGTCAGGATCAGGTTGACGACCAGTTCCACCAATAGGATGATGACAACCCAGTCGGTCAATGAAAAACGGTTTTCTTTGCGTTCATATTGTTTGGCGATCACGTTCAGCATGAAAATCATGAAACCGACCAAGACGGTGCTCATGAGGAAGATGCCGAGTTTGGTTTGGAGGTTGATCGAAACGAGATCCTTACCGATCTTCACTTCGTTGATGCTTGCGACGAAGATCATCGCCAACGCCCAGAAACCTGCCAGCATCGTATGGGGAAGATACTTGAATTGTTTGAGTTTCGTTTTCGGGATCAGCATCCACAAGGCCGGGATCATGGCGATCAGGATTTTATTGAGCGTGAAGCCGAAGAACGGGAAGCCGATCGAGGCCGTCAGCAGTTCAAGGACGTCTTCCACCAAACCGGCTACGAAAGCCCAGGAAGGACCATAGAATAACCCGACCATCATCAACGGAAGCTGCGAGAGACCTATTTTCAAGGATGGATAGCCGAACATCGGCACCATCAGGGAGAAAATCGAAAGGACGACGGAAAGCATGACCATCAGCGCGGTGAATGTGATCGCGCGCAATTCCAGTTTCAACGGATTGAACTTGAACGTCAGAAAACCGATGACAAGGATCGCGAGTACCGCCAGGACTTGGACCATGATCGGCATCGTAAGAAAATTTTGGATAGCTTCAGTCATGTTTCTCCTTTCCGAGCAGTTCAGCGAGATAGATACTGCGAACATCCGAAATGAAATAAAGCGAACCGGTGATCAGCAGACTGCCGTTTTTCGCACGGTCGAGTCCCTTGCGTAACGCTTCACGGGGATCAACGATGACTTCGACCGGTAAATCACCCGCCAGATCGACGGCTTTGGCACCGCGATAATAGGAAAACTCGGTCACAATGATTTTATCACAAACCGTCAGCAGTTTTTCCAACATACTCTTCGCATTTTTATCTTTTAGGGCGGTGAATACCGCGATGACGGGTTTTGGCAGGGTCTGGACGCTGGTGAGGATCGCTTCGACGCCATGGTCGTTATGCGCGCCGTCAAGCACGATCGTCGGATCGCGGTGGACCACTTCGAAGCGGCCTTTCCATAAAGACTCGGACAGACCCTTCAGGATCGCTTCGTCGCTGATCTGCCATTTACCGGATGAGCGCAGTTTCAATGCCGCGTCGATCACCAGGGAAGCGTTTTTCGTCTGATAGAGCGCCGGACCTTTCAAATGTACTTTGTATCCGCGGTAGGTGAATTCGACCCAATCTTGATCATTTGCGACGATCAGAGGGTCCATCGTCAGATCCAAGGTGCTGTCGTTCTTACGGCAGACTTCCCTGAATACATTCAGGCATTCCTCTTTGCGTTCACCTGTGATGAGCGGGACATGTTGCTTAATGATGCCGGCTTTTTCACCGGCGATCGCGGTTAGTGTGTCTCCGAGATATTCCATATGGTCCATCCCGATGTTGGTGATGAGACAAAGTTCGGGCAGGATGATGTTGGTGGCATCCAGACGGCCGCCTAATCCGACTTCATACAACGCGATGTCGATTTGTTCCTCTTTGAAGTAGATCGCTGCGATCAGCATATCGATCTCGAACATGGTCAATCCGTGTTCGATGATGAAATCATGATAACGATTGCCGAGTTCAAGCAGCTTATCGTTGGAAATATTGATGTCGTTGATGCGTATACGGTCGTTGTGGACTTCCAGGTGAGGCGACGTGAAGGTCCCTACGCGGTACCCGGCGGCTTGAAGAGCGCCCCGCAGGTAGTTCGTGGTGCTGCCTTTGCCGTTGGTGCCGGCGATGTGGACGCACGGGACATCGAATTGGGGATTGCCGAGGATCGCCATCGCTTCTTTGAGATGGCTTAACCCGAAACGTCCCGACGACATACGTCCGGTCGAAAACGTGATGAAATCTTCATAGGTATCGAACATCATTCTATCCTCCAATCGATCGGGCTTCTTCCGTTCTTTTGAAGGAAGGCGTTGGTCTGTGAAAAAGGTTTGCTTCCGAAGAATCCGTTATAAGCGGATAGGGGGGACGGGTGGGGCGAGCGGATCAGCAAGTGTCTCTGATCGGTGATGATCTTCGCTTTATCCTGCGCATTGCGCCCCCATAGGATGAAAACCAAGGGTTGAGGATGATCGTTGCATAACGCGAGGATATGGTCGGTGAAGATTTCCCATCCCTTGTCCTTATGCGAAAGCGGTCTGCCCTCTTCGACCGTAAGCAAGGTATTAAGCAATAAAACGCCTTGTTTGGCCCATGGGATCAGACATCCGTTCTG
>JBAVGP010000220.1:0-21073 GCA_049684955.1 Erysipelotrichaceae bacterium | reverse complement strand
TTTTCCATACTTTTCATTATAGGTGACAAGATAATAGTTTTCGTCGTCCCAGATGAGGACGCACGGAACGGTCGTATAGTTCAATCCGTTCTTGCGGAACTTCGGCTGCTTCAGCAAATCATAGTCGAAGTAACGAAATGTGATCTTGCGTTTTTCCGCGATCGCTTTATGCAGGATATCGACGCTATAGTAGATTTTCTCGTTGACCGCTTTGAGCCGGTTGGTGACATACACCTGGCGGACCAGTTGCTTCGCCTGATGTTCGCTGGCCAACGCATTGATTTTAGCGATCAAGTCATCGCTTTTTTTCTGGGTGATGAACTTGGAATATTGCACCGCATCGACCAACAGTTTCAGTTCCGGAAGTTCGAAATCACGGCTCCCGACAAAGTAACGGTTCCGCTTCTCACGCCGGCAGATGATGTCCACGCCGTATTCCTGCAGCAGTTCGATGTACTCATAAATGCTTTTCCGCTCGCTGCTCAACCCCATCGATTTGATTTCGTCGATGATATCCTGCACGGTGATGGGATGGTCCTCATCGGTTTTCTCCATCAGAAATCGCAGCACATAGAGAAGCTTCAGTTTACTGTTCCCGCTTTTTTCCATATCCTTCACCCCGTTTTCTTCATTCTACGCTCTACCAAGGTAGATAACAAGCGTCCGCAAACAAGGACAGATGAAGTTTGGCATTACTTTTTTCGACCTTTTTTTGACATCCGCTCCTTCAACCTTACCATTTCTTCTGTGAAAATTCAGGTCGGCTTTATGAATGACAGAGGCTTGTTGTGATAAAATGGATAAAAGCGAGGTATCGATATGTTGCTATGCGAAGGTTTGGTGATGTTGGAAATTCCGCAGACCAGCGGCGCCCTGCATCCGGTTTTCTTTTATGACGAAGATGGGATCATGCTGGTCGACACCGGCAACCCGAAACAAGAGGAATTATTGATTGAAAAGATCAAAGAAGCAGGATTCGATCCCGCAACACTGACCCACATCCTGATCACCCATCATGATATCGACCACATCGGAGGATTGCGCGAACTCCGCAACCGCTATCCCGAAGTACAGGTGTTGGCGCACCAGGGCGAAATTCCTTTTATCGACGGAAGCGTCGACGCATTGAAGATACAGGATATGGAAAAGGAGATCGATTCGATCCCGGAAAACAAAAAAGCTTTCCTGCAGCGCATGAAAGGATTCTTTCCGTTATTGACCGCACCGGTCGATTTCGCCCTTGTCGACAAGGATGTGCTGAACATCGCCGGCGGCGTCGAAGTGATCTTTACCCCGGGTCATACCTTAGGTCATATCTGTCTTTATCACCGCGCATCGAAAACATTGATCGCCGGGGACGCCCTCAATGTGAAAGACGGGCATCTGATCGGAGCGAATCCTGATTTCACCCATGATTTGAGCCAAGCTTATATGTCGATCAAACGGCTTGAAGAATACGATATCGCACGTATCGTCACCTATCATGGCGGTGTCTTCGATACGGATGTCAATGAGGAAATCAAAGCTCTGAATCGATAAGACCTCGAAACAGGTCTTTTTTTTGATTACTTCACGAGACCGCCGGCCCACGACGCGGCGCGATCCGTTTCACCTTCAAGCAACGGTCCTTCGCTGGCGCTCACACAGAACCATTCGGTACCGAGTGAAGTCCCGCCTTTCGCGATGAGTTGTTTCTCGATCTTCTCGACCGCGTAACCGGATAGTTTCACCATGAAGGTCAGGAATTTGTTGTTGACCTTCTTGATATCCATCCTTGTATCGAACGCGGCGATCTTGATGCCGTCCAATTTCCCGGCCGGGATCGATTTGAGAAAAGCCGTGATCGCCGGTGTAGGTCTGAATCCGCGGGTCGGTGATCCCACGATCAACAAGCCGATGCCTTCGAAATCCTTTGTGGCTTCAGACACATGCAGTGCTTTCGCATCCTCGTTCAACCCAAGGGTGATCGCTTCAGCAATCATCTTCGTATTTCCAAAGACGGAATCATAAATGACGAGTGTTTTCATATCCTGCCCTCCTATTTACATTGTTCCCATCTAAAAGAATAACCGTTTTCTTAGCGATTCTGAATCAGTTATTGTTCATGTTGACGTTGCTGCTGGATTGCTGCGATGCCATGACCGCATCGATCGCCAAGACGATCGCCAACGCCGCCAATTCATGCTGGGGATCGGCGATGTTCAAAACATAAGTGTCGCCCCATGTCATCCATTCTTTGCGGATTTCAACGACCGGTCCGTTTTCCGCATAGACGGCGTAATTATGTCCGGTGAAGTTCCCTTCGACCTGCCAGTTCAATCCTTCGATCTGATACTTCGGTTTCAGGATGGAAAACTTCGCTTTGATTTCAGCGACTTCGATCCCGTCGATGGTCACGAAGAAACGCGGCAGGAAAGACATCAATTTCTGCTGGATGTAGATCCGTTCGGTCCGGTTGAGGTCGTAGACATGGAGTTTCTTTCCCAGGGAGAAAACTTCCCCTTCGACGATGTACTTCTCGGCTCCCGCATCATCGTAGACGGTGAATTTATCACCCCAGGAAAACACCTTCTGCTTGATCATGAGTTTCATAAGAACACCTCTTTCATGTCATAATTATGTGCCATCAATAAGTTCATGACAAGTATCTTCAACAAGAAATCACCTGCGTTTTCTTGCATCGACATAAAAAATATAGAAAAAAGCGGCGGTTGCCGCTTCGTAATCACAATGGTGCACCAGACGGGACTTGAACCCGTACGGTTAAACCACACGCTTCTGAGACGTGCGCGTATGCCAATTCCGCCACTGGTGCGTGACTTGCTTTACAATTATAACAAATTCCTTTGTAATTTCCACACCTTTTTAACAAAAGGAGCGGGTATTTGCCCGCTCCGGTTTAGATATGTAGATCGCGTCGAGGGAATCGGACGAACGCCATCGCCAATCCCACAAGAATCCATAGGCAGGTAAGCCCGACATAGGCAGGTTCCAAGGTCAGGTTCTTGACCATCAAATCGGTCGGGAAATACTTGAACATGACCAACGGACGCAGCCAGCCGATATTGTCGAGCATATCGATCACGACGGATCCGATGTAGCTCGCGCTCATGAAGGAAATCATGATCATCGAAGACTTGCGGTTGTCTTTCAAGGCACCTGACAAACCGAAGGAGAGACAATAGAACGCCAGCATGATCAGCAGCATCGATCCCATCATCAGCATCAGTTCGGCAGAGATGTTTTCTTTCGGCGCCACTTTACCGACGAATACCACGGAGAGAACATAATCGATCGCGACGAAGGCCAGGATATAGATGAGTCCCGCGAGGAGCTTCTGGACAAGCACCCAGGAACGGGTCACGGGCTTCACCATCAGAAACTCGGCGGTTTTGTCACGTTCTTCCTTGGCTAAGATACCGGCACCCAGGATGATCGCGAAAATCGCCCCCATGATGACCAGATAAAAGTGGATGACGCCGTAATAACCGGCCAGCGATGTCACTTCCAAATTCAGCATTCCGAACATCGCCAAGAAAGCCTTGGGCAGTTTATTCAGCATATCCGCAAGTCCCGGATCGTTGGATCCATAGATCGCGGAGAATTTTCCCATTCCGCCGCCGATCATGGCGACGATGCCGATCGACCAAAATAACAGGAACTTCCAATACGATTTCATTTCATGCAGAAACAGGTTCATGTTTGCCTCCTACACCGCATGGATGTCTTTGACTGAGAAATAAACGAAACTTACTAGCGTAAGCCCAAGAATCAACGCGATCGAGTAAAGCAGAAACGGTGTTTCGAACGATTTGTCGGCGATGATGGCATACTTCTCATAAAACTGGAACGGTGAGAAATAGCGGATCCAGGCATCGTTGAAGATCCCCTTCAGCATATTGACCACGAAGAAACCAAACACGATGCTGAGCGATACCGGCGCGACGGAACGTAATTTACGGAACGTCACACCCAAGAGGATGCCGATCGCCGCAAACACCAGCTGCAACAAGAATGTGCTCAGATTGACCAGCAACAAGGCAGTGACCGAGAACGGCCCTTCGGCGACCTGGGCAATGGATAGATAGGAGACGATGCTCAGGACCACGTTGGTGACGACGAGGATGGTTAAGATGGCCAAGGTCTTTGCGCCCAGGACTTCCCAACGTTTCACCGGCTTCGTCAAGACGAACTCCGATGTGCGGGTGCGGATTTCCCTTCCCGAAGTACCAAGTCCGAGCACCATCGCCTGCATCGCGGCGATCAGTTCGACATAGATGAGGACGAATGAATAGAAACCCAGCACGGAGAAGAATTGATCCGGGACGAACCCGAGCGCCTTCAGGAATTCCGGCGGATAGTGTTTGAATATCTCGATGATGCCCGCGGAATCCGACATGAAGGACGGATAGATCATCATGAAACCCCAAGCGACCAGGCAGATCGAAAAGATCCAGATGAGCGTGCTCTTGAAATTACTTTTCAGTTCGAAAAGGAAGATGTTCATGAACTTACTCCTTCTCGTAGTAGTGCATGAAGATCTCTTCGAGATCCGGCTCGCTCATGCTGATGCGCACGACATCAAGTTTCGCCAGTTTGCCGATGAGCTCGTTGGCATCACCTTTATACATGAACGAGATATTGTGGTCGATGACTTTGGGATTGCTCATCGCGGCGTCGATAAAGGTGTCTGGAAGATCATCCTTGGTTTCAAGTTCGACTTTCAGGTACATGTTTTCCTGCAGGGAAGCCATGGTGTCGATGCGGATGATGCGTCCTTCTTTGATGATGGCGACGCGGTCGCACAGTTTCTGGACTTCGCTGAGGATATGGGACGAAAACAAGACGGTCGCTCCGCGCTCGTTCTCTTCCTTGAGGATCTGGAAGAACGTCTGTTGCATCAACGGGTCCAAGCCGCCGGTCGGTTCATCGAGGATGATGACTTTCGGTGAATGCAATAAGCCTTGGATGATGCCGACTTTCTTCTTGTTGCCATAGGATAAGTCATCGATCTTCTTGTTCAGGTCAAGATCCAGGCGCGTCGCCAGTTCCTTGATTTTCGCCGAACAGTCTTTATGGAAGAACGATGCCGAGTAAGCCAGCAGGTCTTTCACTTTCATATTGTCGTAGTAGAAAACTTCGGACGGAAGATAACCGATCTCTTCGTGGATCTTCCGATAGTCTTTCTGGCAGTCCAAGCCGAACATCGTAGCCTTGCCGGATGTCGGTTTGATCAAGTTCAAAAGACAGCGGATGGTCGTCGATTTACCGGCTCCGTTGGGGCCGATGAATCCGAAGATCTCCCCTTCTTCGATCGATAAATCGACGTCGATGACGCCTCTTGATTTTCCATAATACTTCGTCAGTTTTTTTGTTTCGATGATGCCCATAGGACCTCCTAAGGTATAAGGTACACACGAGAATTGTATGCCTAGCGAACTGACTATGCAAGAGAAATGTACCCTTTTCAAAGGGAGCGCACGATGGATAACGCAATAAAAAAGCACGGTCGCCCGCGCTTTGTCAGTTTTGGATATCGAAGGAGAGCGAACCGCTCGTCATTCCCATACGGTAAGCATCCCGACCCGTTTTGTAGGTGTACTTGCTGCCGTCCTGGGTATGCTCGAAGTTGGCAGCGAAACTGCCGGAAGTCTTGCTTAAGGTGAGTGTGAAGTCAGCTTCAGCACGCAAGGTGAACCGTGCCAGTCCAGAAGTCATCTGGAAATCGATGTTCTTGGGTGCTGACTCGGCGAGCTGTGTGCTGAATTGACCACTCGTCATGGTCAGCCGCAGACTTTGATCGACGACTCCGTCGTACGTCATATTCCCCGATGTCATCACGCCGTCGAAATCATGCATCGACGCGTTCTGGAAGGTGGTTTGTCCGCTGGTCATGTTGAAGTTCAACGATTCAGCGGCGAGGTTCTTGATACTGAGATTGCCGGAAGTCGAATTGAGATC
Source organism: Erysipelotrichaceae bacterium (assembly GCA_049684955.1). Classification (GTDB taxonomy): domain Bacteria; phylum Bacillota_I; class Bacilli_A; order Erysipelotrichales; family Erysipelotrichaceae; genus GWE2-51-13. The sequence goes on along the minus strand of JBAVGP010000220.1, from coordinate 15,112 downwards.
CATCTTCTTCACGGACAAGTCGGTGACTTTGTTGTTGCCCGATGTGACGCTCAGTCTGAATTCATCGTAGGTCTTCTTCGGCAGCTGCACTTCGAGATAGGTTTCCGGCGTGTGCCAGAAGAAGAACCAGAAAGCGTTCTTGTTTCCGCTGGTGACTTTGAGCGTGTTCCCGCTGACCGTGACGATCGCCCATTTGCTTTGGGCCACTTTTTCGTAAGCCCGCTCGATGAGATGGACCTTGTCATCATTGGAAGCGACGACCGTGATCCCGCCGACATTCCAGCCCAGATTGAGTGATGTGATGTTCTCCGTGAGGGTCTGTTCATGCAAGACGGATAAGGTTCCGGAGTTCGTGTGCGTGAAGTCGATCGAGTCGAATGGATTCTGACCGCGATACAAGGCCAGCATCGACAGCGCGGCGATCACAGCGACGATGCCCCAGAAGAGGATCTTAAGGGTATTCAGGACATTGCGGCTAGTCATCGCGGCGTCTCATTTCAAGCATGGCTTTAAAGATGTTCTGGATCGCGGCGGCGATGATGAAGATGATCCAGGAATAACTCCAATTCATGTAGGTGAAACTGGTATAGAGATAGATGGCGACGACGATCAGCCAGAACGCCGAACTGAAGGCTTCATAAACCTGTTTGTTTTTCTGCCGTGCGGATTTCCACTCTTTGAATTCTTCGATCATGGTTTCCTCTTCACGGACATATTTCGGCTTGCTGGCCTGGTTGTAGACGACCAATCCGGTCGCGATGGCGATCATCCCCAACATCAGTCCCAATCCTGTAATCTCCTGATGGAAGTTCTCCGCAAACACGATCAGAACGATCGGGCTCAGGATGTAGGTCATCACTGCGATGGAAATGAAGAGGGCGCTGCGTTTGCGTTCGGCCGGTGTCGGACCCGACAAGACGTGACGTTCACGCAATCCTTCGGTCAGTTCGCTCAGATCTCCGATCCCGGCGATGACGATGGCATAGGCTTCTTCTTCACTCTTTCCTAATTTAAGCTGGTCATTGAATTTTTCGACGAGATTGCTGATGAGTTCTTCCTGCATCTCCATCGACTTTTTGGTACGCGGCACGTCCTCGAACGCGCGGGTGATGTAAGCTCTGATTTTTGCGATCATGGTTTCTCCCTCCTTAGATGAGTGTGTCGATCAGGAGTTTCGCTTCTTCCCAATCTTTTCTGTTCTGTTTGTAATAGTTTCGACCTTCGGGTGTGATGGCGTAATACCGTCGACGCGCACCGGTGGTTTCGTCGCCCCAATACGAGGTGATCCAACCGGCGCTTTCCAAACGCCTAAACGCCGAGTAAAGCGTGGCTTCTTTCAATTCGAACTGGTTGTTCGTTTTCTCCTGGATGGACTTGTTGATCTCATATCCGTAACTGTCTTTTTCGAGCAGATGTCGCAGGATGATGGTTTCGGTATGTCCCCGCAGGATATCGGATGTAATATTCATGACATCCCTCCTTCTTACAGTTACATCATACATATACCTACTTCGCCTGTCAATGTATATATTTATATTTTGTATATATTTTTTCAAATCATGTCAATTAGTCCCGCTTTTTAACAAATGCCTTGTAAGTGCGTAAAAAAACCGAAGATAATCACCCTCTTCGGTCAATTAAATCTTCGGTTCATACTTCAGATGATTCGGATCGGGAAGAATCCGTGTCTACAAGGGCAGGTCTTTTCTGTTGAATGCGACGATTCCACAGATATAGAGAACAAGTCCGATCCCGAACATGACCAGAAACTGTGTACTATGCGTTTTCCCAAGCTGGATGGCGACCGTGTCAAAGAGGGTATTCATCGATAGATATTTCAGCGATTTAAGTTTGTCGCTGAATCCGGAAATCAATTTCATCGCAAAGAAGAAAATCGGAATTCCGGCACCAAGGGACATCGACTTCGACCCGGAGTTAAACAAAGCAGACGCAAAGAAGGTGATTCCGCTGATGGCGAACTGTAATAGGAAGCATCCCAAGGTTAATTGGAAGAAAGTTCCGATTTCAAGAATACCCGGTTGAGCGATTTCGGCTGTGACGACACCCAGTCCGAAAATCAATGCATACATCAGAAACAGCGATCCAACCAGATAGAATGCCGAAGTGAACGTGACCGTTTTGCGTGAAGTCGGTGTCGCCATGATGAAAGCCAGACTTCCTTTATCCACCTGCGCAGCGAGCAGCTTGTTGCCGGCTATGAATGTATAGATCATCGGAAAGATGATCGCCATCATGCCAAAGTACTGATTCGCCAAAAATGCGATCAATGTGGAAACATCGCCAAGCGGATTGAAAGGCAACCCTTGTGAACTGTTGTTTATCGCGGTGAACGCGCTGGGTACGAAGACGCTCATGATGACGATGATCAATGCGCACATGAGCAATGTGATGATGGCATAGAGTTTAACGTTGGATTTGATGATTTGTTTCAGTAAGGACTTGTTAATCATGGTGAATCTCCTCTTTATAATAGTTCATGAAGGTTTCTTCCAGCGTGACTTTGATTTCACTGATGAATTTTATCGGACGAAGATGCAACGCTTCGATCAGATCATTGATGCATGCATCTTCGATCTCGACGACCACTTGCCTCAAATTCTCCCGTTGATCAAGCATTCCAAAGGATTCTTCGATAAACGAGGCATAATCGGCGGAAGCGATGAATTCGATCTTATAGCGCTTGTTCTTATTGTGCCGTATCGTCAGGGGATCGATCACCGTCACGATCTTTCCTTCCTTGATGATGGCGATGCGGTCGCACGTTCCCTCTACTTCTTCGAAAAGATGGGAAGACATCAAGATGGTTTTTCCTTTGCTTTTCTCTTCGCGGATCAATTCAATGAAAATCTGTTGCATCAACGGATCGAGACCGCTGGTCGGTTCATCCAGAATCAACAGTTCCGGATCATGCATGAATGCACAGACGATCGCTGTTTTCTGTTTCATCCCTTTCGACATCTTTTTGAGTTTGCCGGACGGGTCGAGTTGGAAGCGTTTCATCAACTCTTCCGCTTTCGTGAAGTCTTTCATCCCGCGCAAAGCCGCGATGTATTTGATGAATTCGATCCCGGTCATTTCGTCAGGGAAGGAAATTTCTCCCGGCAGATATCCCATTTTGTTCTGAATGATCTTGGGATGCTTCCACGCATCCAAGCCGAATACGCTGGTGGATCCTTTCTGCGGTTTGGAAAACCCTAACAGATGTCGGATGGTCGTCGTTTTCCCTGCTCCGTTGGGTCCTAAAAACCCGAACACTTCGCCTTGCTTGATTTCAAACGAGATGTCGAACACACCGCGTCCCTTTTTATAGTCTTTTGTAAGATGGTCTACACGTAGGATTGTCATCATCCGTTCCTCTCCAATCAAATGATTGATTTATCCGACATTATGTCGGATAATACTATTCTAGGAGTTGCCTCATCAAAATTCAACCAACAATCTTGAGGCATATGTCGGAAATCATGAACAAACATACTCAACGGAAATCATTCACCAGACAGCACTTGATCGATGCATTCTGGAAACTGTATTGTCTTAAACCGATTTCATCCATCACCGTCAAGGAGATCGTCACGAAAGCGGGATACAACCGCAGTACATTCTACGAGTACTTTCTTGATGTCTATGATGTGTTGGACTCGATCGAGGCAAGTCTGCTGCCGACGGTCGATAAACTTCCGCCAATGACGTTGAGCCAGTCAGATCAACCCATCCCGTTGGATTTTTTCATCAAGACATATCTTGAAAACAGTCAGTATTATACCGTTCTTTTAGGCGATAAAGGCGACCCCGCATTTCAGTCAAAAATCAAAGAAAGCGTGAAACCTTTCATGCGTACTATGATACGCCAGGATAAGTCGATCGATCCGCTGAAAATCGACTACATCATGGAATTCATACTGTCAGCGATGATCGGTGTCATGGGATACTGGTTCGCACAGGAGATGACGATTTCATTCGGGGGGCTCATCAATTTGATGTATGAGTTATTTCAGCACGGACTCTTCGATCAGATCAAACAGCTTCAAAGTGAAAAATGATCCATGTCATCTAGGTAAAAAACCAGCCGCAATGGCTGGTTTTTTATACATGGAGGATTGACGGGTTATATTCTAGTGGAAAACGCAGCGTTTTCCTTTGGTCTTCGGTAAAGTGAAACACTTGTTGCACTGGACGCACTTGGCTTTCTTGCCGCGTCTCAGACGGCTGACAAGATCCGGTTCGCAGATGAAGGCGCGGCTCATCGCCACACAGTCGATCCCCTTCTCCAGAGCTTTTTCGATTTCGTCCATATCCCGTACGCCGCCGACCACGATGATCGGAAGTCCGACCTCTTTGCGCAGCGATGCCGCGATCTTCATGAAGTAAGGCGCTTTTTCGTCTTTCATCTTCGCGATGCCGGTACCGGACAATTCGACCGCATCGACTCCCGCTTCCTTCAAAATATTCAGCATGACCGCCAGGTCTTCTTCATAGCGTTTGTTTTTATGCGTCGTATTGGCGTTGATTTTCACCAGCACCGGGAAATCGGCTCCGCAAGCTTCCTTGATCCCTTCGAGGATCTCGCGTACCAAGCGGATGCGGTTCTCGGCTGACCCGCCATATTCGTCCGTCCGTTCATTCTGGTTGAAATCGACGAACTCGGACAGCAGATAACCATGTGCCGCATGGAGTTGGACGCCATCGACGCCGGCCGCTTTCAAGCGGACTGCGGCAGCGATGAAATCGCTCTTCACTTCATCGATTTCCTCAAGCGTCAACGCTTGCGGTTTTATGTCGTCTTTCAGGATCATCCCGGAAGGAGACTTCGGTGTTTTGTCGTCATTGGCTTCAGCCGGTGCTTTACCGCCGGCATGCGAAATCTGGACGACGAAGCGTCCGCCCTCGTTATGCACGATCTCGGATAGTTTCGCAAATCCAGCGATGAACTTGTCATCGTAGATGCGGTTTTGGTTGATCCCGGCTCTGCCCCAGGCATTGACGCATGCATGGGCGCTGATGATCAGACCGACTTCGTTTTTCGCCAGATCACGGATGATCTCATATTGGCGTTTCCCGATCGAGCCGTCCAATTCCCCGAAATAATCGTTGGTGGCGGAGCGTACGATGCGGTTCTGTAAGGTAAGGTGTCCCAGTGACACCGGTGTGAAACAAATGGGCATAAGTTGATTTCCTTTCGAAATTTTCTATTTTAGGGGTTCCCCTCATTTAGCATACATCCTTCTGCTGAAAATCGATAGCGTTTCCATCAGGTAAAGCGGAAACGTACGGGATTGCCGTACGTTTCATGGTTATTGGACCGGATGCAAGGTCGCTTCCACGATGTGCTTCTGCGCATCGTCGACCAGCGTCAACACTTGTCCGATGAGCGGATTTCCGTCGAGGATCAGCGCGATCCTACCGGTGTTCAATCCGTCCGGATTCAACACATGGATTTCATAGGTCGTATCCAGGAAGCGATACGTTATCGTATATTCTTTCCAACGTCGAGGCAGACATGGAATCAATGTCAATTGATTCCCGTTCTTACTGAATCCCAACACATTCTCCAAACCGGCACGATACATCCAGCCGGCTGAACCGGTATACCAGGTCCATCCGCCTCTACCGACATGCGGGTATTCGCTGTAGACATCAGCCGCCATGACATACGGTTCGGCTTTATACACTGAATTGTCGCGGATATTGCGGGCATGTTTGATCGGGTTGATGAGATCGAACAGTTCCCAGGCCTTCTCGCCTTCCCCAAGTAAAGCGAACGCTTCGATGACCCAGGCAGCCGCATGCGTATACTGGCCGCCGTTTTCACGGACGCCGGGCAGGTAGCCTTTGATATAGCCCGGTTCGAATTCACCTTCGTTGAACGGAGGCGTCAATAATTTGATCAATCCTTTATCTCTGACCACAAGGTCTTCCTCAAGGAAATGCATGGCTTTTTTAGCCCGTTCCGTCTTGTCGTCTTGGGCGATGACCGCCCAAGTCTGGGCTAATGAATCGATGCGGCATTCGCGGTTGGAAGCGGATCCCAAAGCGGTACCGTCATCGAAATAAGCACGCTTGTACCAGTTGCCGTCCCATGCGTTGGCTTCGATGTCGGCGATGAGCCGGCGGCTGACGCGCAGGTATTCTTCAGATTCAATTGGGTTGCAGATTTGTGCGAATTTCTTCAGGGTGTCGCTCATGAACCATCCCAACCAAACACTTTCGCCTTTGCCTTTGTTGCCGACGGTGTTCATGCCGTCGTTCCAGTCGCCTGTACCGATCAGCGGCAGGCCGTGGACGCCGAACTTCAACGCATGCGTGATGGCCAGCTTACAGTGTTCAGCAAGCGTGGCGGTCTCGGCAGCGACGGTGGGCTGGCAATAGCGTTCTTCTTCAAACTCATTGAGCACATCGGCAGAAACAAACGGGACCTGGATTTCCAGGATGCTTGCATCGCCGGTGACGCGGACATATTCACTCACGACATACGGCAGCCACAGCAGGTCGTCGGAGATCCGTGTACGGGTACCCTTGCCTTGCGGTTCGTGCCACCAATGCATCACATCGCCTTCGATGAACTGATGCGCCGCATGCTTCAGGATCTGTTCCTTCGCAACTTGCGGCCATATGGTCAACAGTGCCAACGAATCCTGCAGCTGATCACGGAACCCAAAAGCTCCGCCTGCTTGGTAAAAGGCCGTTCTGGCCCAAAGACGGCAACTGATCACTTGATAAGGAAGCCATCCGTTCAGCATGAAATTGGTGGCTGAATCAGGGGTTTCCACATGGATCGTCGTAAGTTTGTCATGCCAGAAAGCTTTGATTTCATCCAATGATGCATCCACATGAGTCTGGTCACGGTATTGTTTTGTTAATGCATTCACTTTATCCAGATTGTCGCTCATGCCCAACATGAAAGTCAGGCTCTTTGTCTCATGCGCTTCAAGGCGCACATGTACTTGGATTACGGCGGCCGGATCCAATCCTGCACCGGTCGTATTCGATAAAGAAACATAATGCAGGGCTTCCGGCGCATCCAAGGATCCGCTCCCGAAGAACTCGCTGCGGTCGCCCGTCACGGTACGCTCTTCGATCGACGCATCCAGAAACGCGATCTTACCTTTGAAATCCATACTGTAAGGATTGGTCATCGTCAACGCGCCGTTTTCCAGACGTGAGGTGATGATATGCATCGCCGTATCCTGACGGTCGACGCCCAGCACCGGACTCAGATAATAGGTGCAGGTGATCGTACGGACTTGATCCGATAAGTTATTCAAGGTGACGACGCTGAGTTTGATCGGGTCGTCCAACGGGACGAACTGAAGCAGACGTTGTTCGATCCCGTGGCTGATATGCTTATATTCACTCGTGCCGAAGCTGTGTGTGATGGTATAGGGGCTGTCTTCCCGTATCGGTTGCGGCGTGATCGACCATGCCTTGCCGGCTTCATCGCTCAGATAAAGCACTTCGCCTTGCGGATCGACGACCGGGTCGTTGGACCACGGGGAAACCTTATTCTCACGGCTATTCATATACCAAGTGTATCCGCTGCCTGATTCCGATGCGAGGAATCCGAAGTTCGGATTCGCGATCACATTGATCCAGGGAGCCGGGGTCGTCTGGTCTTTTTCTAATCTGATGACATATTCGTCGCCTTCCACATTGAAACCGCCGATCCCGTTGTAATAACGGAGTTCGCTTTCGTCATGTTTGGGGATCAGCGAGAACGGACGGATCGGATCGGCTTTATCTTCCGCCTTCACGATCTTCTCAATCGGCTTTTCGGATAACATACGTACTTGTTCTTCCAGGGTGTCGCCCTTTCCGTTGAACGTCATCCGTGCGGCAGCCGTAAGCAGTGTCATATCGCCTTCACTCATACTATTGACGCTCAGGATGTAGACATCTCTGGGACGGCTCATGACATCATGCGTCTGACGGGAAAGGACCAGATCGGTGATCAGGGTGGTAAGCGGATTGAAATAACTGCTCTCTTCGTTGGAAACGATGACCAGATCGACCTGTACATCTTTCAAGCGCAGATATTCATGCGCTTTCAGCACGTCATAAAGGATTGTGGCTTCTTCCGTGCGGTCGAGTGTGACCAGGATGATCGGCTTATCGCCGGAGATGCCGAATGCCCAAAGATCCGATTGACCCTTACGGTTCGCTTTGATCGCGGCGGCGACTTTCTTGCGCAGCGGACTGAGATAGACGATATGCGAAATCATTTCCTGATACAGCTGCATTTCATCAGGTTTGAGATTCAGGTATTTCGTTTCGACCTGACTGCGCGTCAAGGCTAGCCAGAAGGCGGTTTCGCAGGTTTCGGCGGCCGCGTACTTCTCAATCAGGTTGCTTAGGGCTTCTTTACTTTCCGCCAATGATGTGACGAAATACAGATTGGCGGTCTTCCCCGCTTCGATACGGACTTTCGTACGCAGACTGAAAATCGGGTCGAGGACCGGTCCGATACTATTGGTCAACGGTTTTCCGCGCATGATGGCTTGCGGATTCGCCAGATTCTTGTTGCGGCCGATGAACGCCATCCGATCGGTTTCATATTGCACTTCGCCGATACTGTGACGATCGCCGACCAAGGTCGTCGCGATCCAAAGCTTATTGTCGGCATCGGAGCGCGGTCTGCGGTGTGCGATGAGCGAGTGATGCGATGCCTGGAATTCGGTTTCGACGAACAGATTACTGAAAGCCGGATGCGCGAGATCCGCGTTCTGACTGGTCAACACTAATTCGAAGTAACTTGTGATTTCGATGTCGGTGCTTAGTTCGCCATGGTTGACCAGACGAATGCGCCTGACTTCCGCATGATCGCCCGAGGTCACGACAATTTCACTGGTCGTTTCGATCTGCCCGTCCATCCGTTTATAGGCGGCCTTATCGGGTGTGAAGATCACTTCATAGTTGTTGGGCAGGACGTTGAGCGGAGCGTAGGTCGCCGACCAGATACTGCTGTCCGTCATGTTCTTCAGGTAGAAGAACATTCCGTAATGATCAAGCACCGCATCTTCGCGGTAACGGGTGATCGCCGCCATCTTGTCTCTACTATAGCCTGTCCCTTTATCGCTCAGCATGACGGAATAGATCCCGTTGCTTAGGATATGGACATTCGGCAAGATTGAATCAGGTTTCGTGAATCTGCGCAGCGAACCTTGATCCTGCGTCGCCGTTTCTTTCAGCGGTAATACTTTTTCTTTCGTTTCTTTGGTGAATACGACATTCAGCGGTACTTTCTCCTGTAGTAGGAGTTGAGCTGCTTTCACGAACGGATCATCATGGAATCTCCGTTGCATCAGATCGTCGTTGAGGGCGTTGTTCATGGCCATCAGACTCATTCCCTGATGATGCGCCATATAACTCTTGATGATCACACGGCGGGTCTCGAAGCCCAATCTTTCAGGGGTATAGTCGGCTGCTTCAAAGAAACCGTAAGCACCTTCCATCCCTTCGGCTTGAAGATACTTGAGATTTTCGGTGGCTTCGTAGGGAGCCACCATCAACGCGAGGAAACTGGCATAAGGGGTGGTGACCGCATCTTCGATCAGTCCACGTTTCAAACCGAGCCAAGGGATCCCGATCGCCTTATATTGGTAATCGAGATGCATATCGAGCGAGTTGAAAGCGGATTCCGAGGAACCCCACGGCATATTGAGTTTCTTGCCATATTTCATCTGACTCTTGATGACGAACGAATAGGTTTCATCCAGTAAGGTATTACGGTAGCTGCGCATGATCAGTAGCGGCATAAGGTATTCAAACATCGTCCCGCTCCACGAGACAAGCCCTTTGTAACGGTCGACGACGGTCAGCGAACGACCCAGCATGAACCAGTGTTTGGGCTGGACTTCTCCGCGGGCGATCGCCAGATAACTGGTCTGCCGGGATTCGGAAGCAAGCAGATCATAATAGGAATTGGTCAGCTTCTGATCGGTGACATTGTAGCCGATCGAGAAGAGCTGTTTGCGTTCATCGTATAATCCGATGAATTTGGTATCCCAGGATAGTTTTTCGATGCGTTGGACAAGTTCTTGCGCATTGGCCATGAAGTTGTCGATCGCGGTGTTGCTTTCCAGCATCGCGAGTTTCATATCGTTCAGCCAGGTGGCCGCGGTGCAGTTGTCGGGTGTGATGGAATTGCTGAGGGAATCGATCCGTTGTGAGACCAGCGCGAAGAATTCCTTGCGGTCTTTCAGACGGATGTTCAGATGCAGCATCGTGCTTAATTCCGTGTAGGTCGTTTCCATTTCCGTCGGAAAAGCATCCGATGTGATCTTGTCGGCGAGTTTCACCCATGCCGCATATCGATTCAGATTGTTGATGTATTTCTGACCCATTCCATCGAGTTTATAGCGCCAGGGTTGCTTGGTGATGGCGGCGACATGTCCGGCATCGAAGAAAGCATGCAACGCTTTGTCCCAGCGGACCAGATCCAGATTCCCATCGCTCATCACATCGTCGAAGCAGGCAAATTCCCTGGAAAAGACGGAAGCATCCTGGAGCCCGTTCAACAAGGTATCGCGGATCCCTTCGATATAGGATTGATCGACCAACGGCTGATCCAGATAGACATTCAGCCCTTGGATCAAGGTGACCAGATAGCAGACGAAATTCCCGCTGTCGACCGTCGAGACATAGATTGGCTGAAGAGGTTTCAACGTCCTCGTATCATACCAGTTATAGATATGCCCGTTCCACTTCTCCAGCTTATCGATCGTCCCCATGGTATTGCCCAGCATATCGAACAGATCGACGGTATCGATGTATCCGAAATCGCGGGCGGAAAGGACCGCCAACATGCCCAAGCCGATATCGGTAGGAGAGGTGCGGAAAGCGATCCCGCGCGGAGGATCTTCCTGATAGTTGTCAGGCGCTAGATAATTGTTCTTCGCGTTGGAGAATTCCTCGAAGTAGCGCCACGTCTTACGTGCGATGCGATGCAGTTCGAGTTGATCCTCATCCGATATTTTCTGTTTTACATATTGGTCGTCTTGGCTGAAGTTGAAGGCGAGCAGCGGAGCCGCCACCCAGATCAGCAGGAATACGATGCTTAACGGAAGCGATTCGGGTTTGAAATAGAAAGTGATCAAGACCAGCACGACACCGGTCAGGGCACTGAACCCCATCGTCCTCAGATAGCTTTTCAATGAATTGTCCTGGGCTTTTTCCGCATCGGCGGAAGTCACCCATTCCAACATATTCTTTTTGGTGACCAGGACGCGTGCCAAAGTGACGAAGATCGCGTTTAAAGCGAGATTGGATTGATAGGAAAGGAAAGCGATCCGTAATAATAACTGGGACAGCGATGCCTTAAGTCCGAAGAAACCGGGCATATGCCGTTTGATCGGATTCGGCAGAAATTTCCCGGACATGATACGGTCGAAACTGGCCATCAGGAAAGGCAACGCCAGCGTCAATAAAGCGAAGATCAACCAGACATAGCTTTGTCCAGGAAGGATACTGAATCCCAGAAACAAAAGCAACATGATGGAGGAAGAAACCAGACTGCGACGCAGATTATCGAGGATTTTCCAGACCGACAACATAGATAGTTTGTTTTTTGTGCGCTGTTGTTTCCGATTGTACGGGTGGCTTCCAAGCCACGGGAGCAGTTGCCAATCCCCGCGGATCCAACGATACATGCGGGTGGCGAAGGAATTGTATTTGGACGGATAGGAATCGACGAGTTCCAGATCGTTGACGAGCGCGGCGCGCACATAGGAGCCTTCCAATAAATCATGACTCAAAACAGCGTTGACCGGGATCGCATCCTTCAGGACACGTTGGAATACGTTGAGGTCATAGATGCCTTTACCGGTGAAGATCCCTTCCCCGAAAAGATCCTGATAGACATCGGAGATGGCGCTTGCATAAGGGTCGATCCCTTCCTGTCCGGTATAGATGCGTGAGAACATGGAACGGTTCGAACTGTCGATATCGAAGGAAACACGCGGCTGCATCAGTCCGTGACCCTGTGTGACGATGCCTTTGGCTTCGTCGACGACCGGTACGTTGAGCGGATGCGCCATCGTTCCGATCATTTTCTTGGCCATCCCCATCGGCAGGACGGTGTCCGCATCGAGGGTGATGACATATTTGATATTATCGGCTGGGAGGATGATATTGGAATAGAAAGAGAAACTTGTATCGCTTCGGCCAAGCAAGATATCATTGAATTCCATCAAAGCGCCGCGTTTGCGTTCCCATCCGGTCCAATTGTCGTCGCTCTCGTTGTATTTGCGGATGCGGTGGTAAAAGTAGAAGATATCGCTTTCGTCATGCGCGTATTTGCGGTTCAGATCGCGGATGCCGTCGAAGGTCGCCCGTAAAATCTTTCCGTCGTCTTCCGCTTTCGCCTCGCCAAAATCTTTGAAAGCCCCGATCAGGGCGAAATAAAGGTTCTTCTCACGATTGGAGATATAATGGTTCTCCATCGTTTCAAGCAGTTCCGCGACACGTTTCTCGTTGGAGATGATCGCCGGGATGACGACGATGGTACGCAGATCATCCGGAATCCCGTCTTTGAGTTCCAAACGGACGAAGACAGTCGGTTTCTGGACTTTGGTGACGATCCAGTTGACAAACGAAATCGCGATTTCAGAAGCCGGCAGCAGGACGGCCAATCCGGCCAACAAGAGGATCCAGAAGCTGGGGGCAGGAGTCTGCATCATCGCGTACAAGACGGCGAAACCGACGATCAGCAATGTTATCAGCACGTTGAAACCGACATAGAAGGTACTGGGATGTTGAGCCAAGACGCGGGCGATCTTGCGTTTCTGCTTCATCGCCCCGGTCTGTTGTTTCTCCAGCAACTGACGTCCGTTGCCGACCAGATAGTAGCCGACATGGGAACGCAGGAATTTCAGTTCGGCGTCATCCGGCAAAGTATATCCGCCATATGCCAAGGTGATCGCGTCTTTCGCGATGTTCAGTTCGGAAACGCCGTAACGCTTGGCGATCTTCTCGATTTCGATACGGTAATGATTACGTGAATTCATATCCATTTTCGGATAAGTCTGGTCCGGGTCGCTCATGAGGATCTTTTCGACATAACTGGCGGCTTCGAAAAGGTTCGTCCAATTATGCGTCGCGACATATTTGAGACTCATGACGCAGTTCCCGATGGAAACCGTGCTCAACGCCTGGACGTTGTGTTCCTGTTGGGCGATCGCTTCGGTCGACGTCTTGTATTTCATCAGGGTTTCATCGATGAAACGCAATACGCTGATATAACTCTTACCGGATCGGCGCAGTCGGTAGAACAGATGTTCGATATAGGACAGATTCTCCGTATAAAGCATATCGACCTTCCCTTTGAGAAGTTCGATCATCTGTTCGGTGCGTTCGCTGTCGCCCATCCAATACTTGTCGACGATATCATCGGCCATCCGCCACTGCAGACGGGTCGCCTTGATTTTTTGCGAGATATTGCGGACGTCTTCGATCAATGCCAAACGGACCATCGTCGGAATCGCCCATATTTCACGGTCGGTCAAGATACTGTGGGTCTGATAGGCCATCAGATATTTCAAAATCGTTTCTTCTTCGATGAGTCCGTCGCTGTGGGATACAAGTTCCATCGCGATCGCATAGACCCGCGTATATCCCTTCAGATTTCCGCTCTTAAGCGTCGGCAAGCGATGGTATTCATCACTGTCGAGTTCCACGCGGATATTCTTGACTTGTTCTTCGATGACGTAGAAGTTGTCCAGCAGCCATTCGGCGGAAGCCGGCACGCTCCGTTGGCGGAAGATATCGTCATTCAGGTTCTTATAGACACCCAGAATGAAATCATAGTTGTCGTTCATCCGCTCCAGCGGAAAACTCAGCGGATTGGGATTGTCGGTGATGTCATGTTCCATCGCGACTTGTTTGGCATGCGACTCAAGTTCTTCGACCGAAAGCAGGTCGTTGAAGATCTCCGCTTTTCGATTCATACGTACTTTTCGATAAATAAGCCACATTAAAAAAAGCATCCCCGTCACAGCTAGAAGCATGAGCGTAATCTGTATGGATTCTCTGGTCAAGTTGATTCCTCCTGCGGACAATGAAAAAAATACCATCCTGTGTCTGTATTATTAGCCCTTTCACTGATGGAAAGTCTAGATCAATTCTATCTAAGGATATTGAAACATCCTGTGATGATAGCTTGGCGCGTGACTCTGCTTCCGATCAAGATGTCCCCCTAAAATGAAAACAAGGGGGTTCCCTTGCGCTCATTATAGCATTTATCCGAGTTCGCCGTCGGATTTACCTTATTTAACCATTTCGACCCCCCCTTAAAAAGAAAGGTGTACGGTTAGTCCGTGCACCTTTCTGCATCGATCACAGCCACTGATGGAAACGACGGATATAGAAGAACTTCGTGATCTGAAGCAAAGCTCCGTATCCCAACAGCAACATCGTCAGATAACCGAAATAGGCCGGCGGTAATGCCGCCATGGATATCGCGCCGCTGATCGGTGAGAACGGCAGGAAGACGCCGATTGTCAAGAGGATGGTCGTCATCAACAGGACTTGCCAACTGGCCCGGCTTTGGATGAAGGGGATCTTCTCGGTGCGGATGAGGTGGATGATCAAGGTCTGGGAAAGCAGGCTCTCGATGAACCAACCGGTCTGAAACAGACGGACTAAGTTGGGATCACCGGCTTTATTGTAGCCGAACACGAACCATAACAGAAGGAAGGTCGCGATATCGAAGACCGAACTGGTCGGACCGACGATCAGCATGAACCGTTTGATCGAACCTGCATCCCACTTCCGTGCTTTCAGCAGATAGGAAGCATCGACGTTATCCCATGGGATCGCGGTCTGCGAGATATCGTAGATCAGGTTCAGTAATAAGATCTGCAACGGAATCATCGGTAAAAACGGCAGGAAAGCCGATGCGATCAATACGCTCAGCATGTTCCCGAAATTTGAACTGGAGGTCATCTTGATATATTTGACGATGTTCCCGAAGATCTTGCGGCCTTCGGTCACGCTGGTTGCGAGAATGTGGAGATCCTTCTCCAACAGAATGATGTCGGCGGCGGCTTTTGCGATGTCGACCGCGGTATCCACCGAGATCCCGACATCCGCGGCATGCAAA
>JBAVGP010000219.1:0-10283 GCA_049684955.1 Erysipelotrichaceae bacterium | reverse complement strand
CGAAAAAGAGTCGCTTTGCAACGACTCTCGATACTGAGTTAAATGATCTTTCTTTTATGGAACGGCGCACTCATGAATCGGAACCCTGCTTTCATGCTGGTCAGCCACATGATCTGGGCATCGTTTTTGGTATTTGACAACATTTTGGGGATGAAGAAGGCTGCGACGGTCTCAGGTTTGTCCGCAAGGATATTGAATATCCGCTTGAACCTTTCGTCGGTCGTGATCGCGGCGTCTTCCCCGTCAGGCGTCTTTGTGATGAAATCGGTCAGCATCATACCCGGAGATAATCTTCCTGCGATGATACCGGTTCCTTCCAGTTCCTTCGCAAGTCCCTTCATGAAATAAGTAAGCGCATGTTTGGTCGTTCCATATAAAATGGTTTTCGCTTGAATCATATTGTTGGATCCCAAGCCTTCCATGCTGTAGATCGCACCCTGTTTCTGCTTCAGCATCCCGTTGACCGCCACCTGGCTTCCGAAAATCATACCCATGATATTCGTGTTGATGACATTTCGGACGTAGTTTTCTTCGGTGTCGTAGGCAAACGCATGCGGCGTATTCATTCCCGCATTGTTGATCCAGATATCGATCATTCCCCATCGTTGCGCGGACAGATCCCACAACTTTTGAAGTTCCGCTTTATTCTGCACGTTGCATGGAAGATAGATATAGTAGTCGGCATATGTGGTCAGTTCATTTTGAACCGAGGGTGAAAGCGTTTCTCCCCGTCCTGATAATGTGACATTGCATCCCGCTTTTAGAAACTCTTTCGCCATTGCCAACCCGATCCCACGCGTACTTCCTGTAATCACGATGTTTTTCATGTTTTGCTCCATTTCATTTCTTCTGCTTGTTTGATTCTATTTTACCACGATTACTTATCGCGTCCTTATCCCAAATCTTAGGACTTTCTTTGGGCAGGTATCGACGCACTCACCGCATAAGATGCAATCCAGCGACACGATCTCACCCTTCTTCACTTGATCATTGACATTGATGCTCATAGGACATTTCTTGTTGCATTGCTTACAGTCGATGCATTTCGATGCTTCGGTTTTCACTCTTAATTGAGGGAATCGCAAGGTCCTCCCCAGTAGGTATCCGCCGACTAAGAACGGGGACATCCAACAGATGCTGTGGCAAGCCGCCCGTCTGCCCAACCAAACGGACAATCCTCCGAAAATGAATAAAACGAGATAGTACGTGATATATTTTACCGGTTGATCGACCGATATGATGCTCTCGGTAAGATGGAGCGGGTTGACACCTTTGATTCCGCCTGCCAGCACGAAACAGGTGATCAATAGTGAAAACCAGACGAAGAAGATCGAATATCGGATGATCGTTAGTCGCTTGACGTTGACTGGTTTATCATTGATGTTCTTGGTCATATCGCTGAGACCTGCCATCGGGCAAACCCATGCGCACCATGCACGTCCAAAGAACAGACCGGAGAGGAACATGATCAGGAAGACGAGCACACTTCCGGAGATGATTCCCGTAAGCGCTCCGTCAATCGATACATAAGGAGAAAAGAAATTCAGTGTGACCGGGAATAAAAGCAATGATAGATAAACGATCAGCCGACGCGTCTTTTGCCTCATTTTTGCTTCCTGCTTTCTAGGAACAGCATCGTTTCCTTCGTCCACTCCAGATAGGCTTCATTTACTTTTTGCCCGAAATCGATCACGCGTAATACATAGGGATGATTGGGATCTTGGTCGATGATCGGCTTCAACTCGTTTTCAAACATCCGAATCAGTTTCAAGTCCAGTTCATGGGCTTGCTGGAAGACGAGCAGATGGCGGATCATCACATCCGCTTCCACAAGATGGGAAAAATACATCTTCATTAGGATTTCGAAGCGTACCGTTTCGCGCTCGACCGGTTCCTGGATCCAATCTTGCAGTAAAGCATAGCCTGCAGGAAGAATGGCATATGTTTTTTGTGCCCGTTTGGAACTATCCGATGTGATTTCTTCAATCAAACCTGCAGTAAGCAACGACTTCAAAGCCGGATAAAGCTGACCGTAACTTTCGTTCCAAAAGAAGCGGAAGCGCACATCGATGATTTTCTTGATTTGATATCCCGTCAACGGGGATTCACTGAGAAGTCCCAGAATCACAAAATCTGTTTGTCTTTTCATAGTTGTACCTATCTTTTAGATACATTATCATTCCTTCGAATCATTGTCAATATCCTCTTCGTAAGACTTGAAGTTGCGTTATCATGGTCGATGTTTTGGAATATGGTTATAATCAAATCGAGGTAATCCTATGGCAATCGAAAAAGCAGGCTATGAAGTCATTTTAAAAGAAAATCAATTTGAGATACGCATGTATGAACCGATGGTGATCGCAATCAGCGAAGAAACTGACTTGCGCGGCTATTCAGGTTTTAACGAAGCTTTCAACTATATCAGCGGAAGCAATGAGGATCGTTCCAAGATCTCCATGACAACCCCTGTCCTGAATGATCTGGATGGCCATCTGACCACAGCCTTCGTCATGCCGAAGGAATATAAACTAGAGGACTTGCCGAAACCGACCAGCAGGAATTTAAGTTTGAGACAAATCGAACAGCGCAAATGTGCAGCCCTTTCCTTCTCAGGGAATGCGAATCCAAGCACGGTCCAGAACAAGATCGAAGAACTTAAACAGTGGCTGCAGACAAAAAATCTCACGCCGATCGGAGGCTTCCAGTTGGCGCGTTATAATCCACCGTTTATTCCGGGATTTCTGAAGAAGAACGAAGTCATCATCGAAATCCTATGAATGCTGAACAGAGTTGATACGATATGACTTCATCAGAAGTATCGCTCGATTCGACGACCTGATTCAATTAAAAAGCGCAATGGTACTTCCGAGCGAATCGGATCGGCATTGCGCTTTTATATACCCTTCTGCCAATTCAAGACGAACAATGCCTTCAATGTGATGAACCTGCTTGATTTCCCTTTTACTTCCATTTCAAAATGGGTATTCCCTTTGTGGACATGCTCAAGATACCAACATCCGTCTTCCTTCTGCTTGCTTTTCAGCCAATCAATGGCCGGTTTCATGCGAATATCGTATGGTGTCTGTGCATTGGCGAAGTATTCGAGAACGCGCAGGACATCATAACGATATCGATAAGGGAAAGAAAGCTTCAAGTAGCGTTGATCATCCTGCATAAACATGGTATTCGAGAGAAGATACTCGATCGCTTCTCTTTTTACTGTCTCAATATCTTGATGACGATAAGGACTCCCGGTTTCTATAAAAGATTGAAATCCTTCCAGTATACATATCGTCGTATGCGGATCGCTCTTTGATGAAAGAAGATCCCATGAATAACCGCCATCGGATTTTGCGGCTGTAAGGATGAAATTGATCAATCTCTCTAATCTCTTTTCTTTCGGCTGAAAATAAGCGGCGTAGTTCAAAAACATCCCGTTGATGCATAGATCGATTCTCGGTGCGGATTTGGCGAAGTTGATACTTCCGTCTTCAAGCATACATTCATCGAAGGCGCGTGACACCATCTCCTGACATGGATCGCATGATTCAGGAATTCCGATATTTTTCATATCGGTCAGCGTATAGTGGGTACATGTCCATTTAGGTTGATAGTACCCTATTCCCCAATGACCACCGGAATTTCGGGCGGATAAGAATTTCGATCCATATCCTTCCGTTTCGATTCTGTCCTGCAAAGTACGTAAAACAGGTTGAGTGCTCCTCAACAACATTTTATGTGTCAGGTATTGGATTGAGACATCACCTTTCAGCAACCATTCCGTGAGATCATCCATATTCCACCTCGTTCATTCTTTTCGCGACCTGTTATCTGACAAGTAACTTGAGGTTATGGTTTTGAAATCGACGTAGTAACTTACTTCTCGTTCCATCGATACTTTGGATTCGCACGCAGTTTGTCGCTGTCGCAGGATAGACAGAGTCCGTTATGACAACAGATCGCTTCGCCGCATCGGGGACAACGCCACTTCGACTCTTCCTTTTCAAGAAAAACATTGATACCAAGATCGCGAATGGAGACCAGGTTCTCGATCATGCTCATGTGATAGTTGGTGCGATAACGTAGATCGAGAGCTTTCAATCGTCTGCATGGAAAGTCACCGCACTCGAAGCAGAAGCGTACAAGGCCGTCCCCAAGCAGATGGCAGCTCTTTTTCATGAACGCGCAATTCTTGCCGCGCGGTAAACAGCCGGCACAGTATGTCTTGCCGAAGCCTTTTTTATTCAGGTCGGTTCTCATCGATTGATAACTGACGCATAGACTGCAGTTCATTCCGCATGGCGCGATCAATTGTTCTTCCATCGCAGTTCACCTTTCTTTTACCGATACCGATTCATTATCTTACAGCCTATCTTCAATGAAATTGTATCTTATCCGGGCGGATGCGACCACCCCCATTCTCATGAATAGAAAAAAAACGATCCAGCGATCGGGTTCGTTAAGAATAAAGGATAAACCTTACTTATGATATCAAGCTCCGAAACGTAATCGGTCTCCTGTCGATTCAACAGGAAAGCTTTGCGGTTCGGATATACGGATAATCCTTTTGGATCATCCGCGGTGGTTCTACAGGAACATCTTCAGAAAATCATTGAAAACGCTCATCACACGATATTTCTCCAGAAAATTCGGGTATAAGAAGCTGAGCAGAAACATTACGAGCAGGAATGCGATTTCAAATTTCTTTGTTTTTTTCATTGTTGACCTCCAGGCTTGTCAAGATAAGGCTAAATAGGATGAAACACTGCGGGAAGAGAATCACGGCGTCTGTATATCCGCTTGCGGTCACCAGTGCGAGTAGTCCGAGGACAAGCGGCATGTACTCCATATCTTTTTTCAACCATTGGCGAATCGGGTTCCACAGCATTTTGGCAATGCCCGCCGCCAAGACCGAAAGACCTGCTAACCCGGAACTTAGCATGAGTTCCAGGATCATGTTGTGGGCATGGATCGAATACTCGTTGGAATACTTCGCATAGATCAGCGGATAGGTGTAGAACCCTTTTCCGAAGAATGGATGTTTCCCGATTTCCTGCATCGCGATACTATAGATCTTCAATCGTGTCGTCGCAGATCCGTTCAGACTGTCAAGTCTTGGAAACAAGGTAAGGATCGGTTTGTATTTGAACACGATGACCAGAACGACCGGGATAAGCAAGCCGATGAACAAGCGTAAATCGTAAGTCAATATCAGGAAAGCCACCCCGGCGATGAACGCCAGATATGAGGACCTCGATTGGGTCAGATTCAACCCATAGAGGTTCACTGCGAGCACGATGAGATAGAATGCGATTTTGACCGAATAGAGCGTTTTGTCTTTCAAGAAATTTCGGAAACTCTTCAGGATATAGTACATACTGATCAAACCGATGGCTGCGCAGATGTTCCCGTAATAGTTCGGATCGACGAACGTGCTCGTCGAGCGGATGTTTTCCGCGATATGTGTGATATAGGCATAGGAGATCGGAATATAATGCATGAAGAATGCGAACAGTTTGTAGGTGGATGTCGAGTAGAAGTTGACCGTGCAATAATACAGGCTAAACATCGACCCGAACCCGCAGAGAATCATCATCGCCTCGAAGATGCCTTTATTCATTTTAAAGCGTAGATACGAGACGTAGATAACAACAAGGTAGAATAACCCGGATGTGATCAAACCCAACATATTGTGATTGATCGCTGCCAGCAGAGTCATATAGAGCGCGAAGATGTATAGCAGGTAATTGTAGCTGTAAAGGATCACCTTGATGAATTCCTTTATGTTGAGTATGATGACCAAACACGCTAAGGAACTGAAAAGCAGGAACATATCCACAGGTAAAAAGAAAGCGATCATCGGGGCGAAGATGCAAAACGTTTCCACCGGATGTGCCGTTCTTTCTTTCATGAAGGGATATATGTGTGTATGCAGGAAAGTATTCATATTGATAGTTTAATTGATTCCTTGTTTAGATAGCGTTAATTTTTGTGTTGATGAACTGACGAAATCGGCTGAAATACGGTGGAATTCAGTTATCGAAGCCCTGATTCTTCATCGAAGAGGCATCGGTGAAAAGTTTCGTTAACTCGATAAGTATAGCCCTTCCGAGTAGGACATACAACCCGAGAGACATTTCACACAAAATTCACTTAATCGAATTTGCGAATTTGGCAGTCTTTTTTTATCGATCCGATACGTTTTTTGGACAATGAGACAGTCATAATATCACTCCGTGCATTGACAATTCTCAAAAAAAACCGATCATGGGGAATCGGTTCGTGCACCAAATTTATGGTGGAGGTGAGGGGAGTCGAACCCCTGTCCAAATTGTGCTTCACATTCAAGCATCTACAGTTTATTCCGCTACTGGTAATCAAACCTTAGTGAACGGACCAACTTGGTTTGATTTGTCCGACTGGATTGTCGGGGAGCTTCGTACGAACGACTGGATCCCGTATTCCTCATTTCTATTGCCTAGCCCAAGCCTAAGGAAGAACCCGGGGAGACACGCTGAAGTCTAGTTTAGACTAATTAAGCAGCGAAAGCGTAATTGTTGTTAGTTATTTTTGTTTTGGCGATTAGGTCGCCAGTCCACTGCAGCTTGAATCCAACAGCAACCTGTCGAAACCATGACACCCCCATGTGTGCGAACAAAGTATAGAATAACCATACCCCCTTGTCAATAACTATGAAAGGATCAAGAGATGGTGTACGAAAGCACAGACATCATCATTCAATTTGCTGATCGAACAGGATGCAGGTTACTTCGGGAGCCTGGACATCCTTCTCAAGGAGTGTGATTGTTCCCTTTTCCATATCCCTTTCAAACAGAGTCAGACTGTCGCTGGAGAGATTCGCGACCACCACGAAGCGACCATCCGGCGACAGATTGAAATCCCGGGGATTCTTACCGAACGTCGAGATGTTTTGGATGAAGGAGAGTTTCCCTTCCGTTTTGATTTCAAATGCGGTGATCGAATCATGCCCGCGGTTGGAGACATACAGGAATTTCCCATCCGGGCTGATGCGGATCGCCGATCCTGATTTGATTTGGTCCTCGCCTTCGGGTAGGGTCGATAGGGTCTGGATGAGTTCGAAAGCACCTTCACTTCTTTTAAGCACAAGCACTTCGCAGCTGAGTTCGGTCATCACGTAAATGATCGGAAGAACAGGATGTACCGTAAAGTGACGCGGTCCTTGTTTGGGGAGTGCATAAAAGGTATCTTTCAAGACCAGCTGTAAATCATTGATCGAGTAAGCCAGCACCTTATCCAATCCCAAATCGCAGACGATCACCTCATTGAAACGCGGGACATATTCGATGCAATGCGCATGCGATCCTTCAGGATAGGTGATGCGCTGCAGATGCCTGAGTTTACGCTCTTGTGTGCTGTACAGATCGATATGCCCACCGTGGTAATTCGCAGTCATGACGATCTCTTTCGCAGGCACGCAACTCACGAAACACGAAGGGGTTTCTTCATGCGTCACTTGATTGACGATTCTGCCGTCCTCATACATCCGCAACCCGCTTCCACCATCTTTTACGATCGCATAGAGCCGATTCCTGTCGACAGCGATATAGGTCGCGTTCTGGATTTCCGCCAGCAACGTCAGCTTTTCAAGACGCTTCGTGTCCGTATTCAAATTGATCTGATAGATCCCTTTACTGCTATGTTTCGTATAGGTTCCCAGGGTTAGTTTCATGTTGCACCTCACATTGTTAGGATATCATACTTGAAAGCCCGATCGACCGGTTTTGAACTCGATTTTCTGTATAAAATATTGTCTTATGGCCTATGACATCCTTTTCACAGGCTTTCGCATAGAGTATAATCAAAATATACACATCACAATGTGATGAGGAGGTTTCTATGGAGTACATTGGTTTTATCCTTATCGGTCTGGTCGTTGTAATCGCCATTTGGCTGGTTGCCGCATACAACTCACTCGTTTCGCTGCGCAACCGCGTCGACGAAGCTTTCTCCACGATGGATGTCTACATGGTCAAACGCTATGACTTGATTCCGAACTTAGTCGAGACAGTCAAAGGTTATGCCAAGCATGAAAGCGAGACCTTAGAAAAAGTCATCGCCGCCCGCAACATGGCAGCCGGTTCGAAGACATTGGAAGAAAAAGCCACCAACGAAGCGACGTTCCAAGGAGCGTTGGGACGTTTATTCGCGATTGCCGAAGCGTATCCCGATCTGAAGGCCAATGCGAGTTTCCTTGACCTGCAGAGCCAACTGAAAGCAGTCGAAGATGATATCGCCCAGTCCCGCAAATACTATAATGGTTCGACACGCGAATTCAATACGACCTTGGAACGTTTCCCGACCAACCTGGTTGCCGGATTATTCGGTTTCAAACGCCGCCCGCTGTTCGAAGTGACGGACGAAGCTCAACGTCAGAACGTCAAAGTCCAATTCTAATCCGAAAGGGGAGCATCGTTCCCCTTTTCCCTTGAGGAGGGAATCATGAGAAAACTGAAAACGCTCTTGCTTACTTTTCTTTTAGTGACGATCGGATTTGCGAGCGTTCGTTTGCCTGCGCATGCGCTGGCCGATGTCGAAATCAAGAACTTGAAAATCGAGATGGTCGTCGACATCAACGGCAAAATCACCGTCGATGAAAAGTTAGACTACTTATTCAACACCCAGCAACATGGTGCGTTCCTTTTCATCCCTGAAGATTATTCAGGCGTCAAATGGACCATCGATGGAACGGAATATATCCGTGACTATCATTTCCCGATCAGCGATGTGAAGGTGATCGGAGATCCGGTCGCCGATATGTATCGCGAAAACGGTAACGTGGTTCTGAAGATCGGCGATGCGAACGCTTATGTCAGCGGACCGAAAACGTATCACCTTACCTATACGATGCAGATGCGTGATCTTGATTTGAACGGCTTTCAATCCTTCTATATGAATCTGGTCGGACAATACTGGTCGGACACGATCGAACACACGGATTTCTCGATCACCTTACCGGACGCTTGGCCGCAGAAAATCTTCTTCTATGCCGGCGATTACGGTAACGATACACCGATCAAACTGAAGTATACGATCACCGGCAATACGTTGACCGGGTCTTATGACCAATCGATTTCTTACGGGCAATCGTTGACGATCAAAGCGGACTTGCCCAACGATTACTTCACGTTCATCCCCGCGGCAGACTACAGCGGATTCGCGATTCTGTTCGCAATCTTGGTCGGTGCCTTGATGGTCCTAGCGTTCTTCCGTTTCGGACGCGATGAGAAACCCGTCGAGACTGTCGAGTTCAACCCGATTCCGGGATTGAGCAGTGCACAGGTCGGATTCGTCTTTGATGGTTTCGTCGATACCCGCGATGTTCTCTCGTTGATCATCGAGTGGGCTGCGAAAGGTTATCTGAGCATCACGGAAGAAAGCAAGAGCGCTTTCACCCTGACGAAGCTGAAACCGATCGCGGAAACGGAAATCCGGGCTGAGAAAACCTTGTTTAACGCGTTGTTTATGGGGCGCGACGAAGTCACCAACAAGGAGCTTGAGAATACCTTCTATCTGCACATCCAACATGCCCAGGGTGACATTCAACGTCATTTCCAAGGGACGAAGGAACGTAACATCTATCGCAAAGATTCGACGTTCATCAAATTCCTGCTTGGATTGGTATCGATGGCGCCGTTATATCTGGTGCTGGCGGCGCTGATCTATCATAAGACCTATCAGACCGGGATCGCGTTCTTCTTCCCGCTGTTTGTAGTCGCAAGCGGATTCTTCGTTACGATTCTCTTTGCGATCATGGTCCAGAAATGGCGTTCGCTCAGGATCACGTCAAAGATCGGACTAATGATCCCTTTAATTTTCCTTGGACTTATCTTCGTGATCTCCATCTTCGGATTCTTCATCTGGACAGGCGGAGCGTTGTGGATGTTTGCCATCCTTGTCATCGTGTTGGCGAGTGATCTCATTCTGGTCAGCGTCATGGATAAACGGACTCCCTTGGGAACCGAGTATCTCGGACGTATCCTCGGATTGAAGCACTTCATCGAAGTTGCTGAAAAAGACAAACTCGAAATGCTGGTCAAAGATGATCCTGAATATTTCTACAGGATACTGCCTTATGCGTATGTATTGAATGTTTCCGATGTCTGGTCGAAGAAATTCGAGTCGATCGCGATCCCGCAACCGTCTTGGTACTCCAGTTCGACGCCGGGATATTTCAATTCCTTCCTCTTCATGAACAGTATGAATCACACTTTAGGCACTATGAACCGTGCGATGACTTCCGC
>JBAVGP010000218.1:0-3265 GCA_049684955.1 Erysipelotrichaceae bacterium | reverse complement strand
TTCCAGTTGTTTTTGGAGTTCTTCGCTCTCCCCTTCGCCTTTGGCGACGCGCAGGCGTTCTTTGCCTAAGTTGCGTTTGATTTCTTTAAGATTTCCGCTCAGGATGATTTTCCCTTGTTCGATCAGCGCGATCTCGTCGCAGAATTCTTCCACATAATTCATCTGATGACTTGAGAAGATCACCAGTTTGCCTTTTTGGATGGATTCGACGATGACGCTTTCCAGCACCTGCGAGTTGACCGGGTCCAAACCGCTGAAAGGTTCGTCCAGGATGATGATTTCAGGATCATTCAATAATGCCTGCGCAATTTGGATCTTCTGCTGGTTCCCTTTGGATAAGGTTTCCAGTTTATGGTTCTTCGCATAGGTCAATCCGAAACGTTCCAGCCAGTATTCCGCGCTTGCTTTGGCTTCGCTGCGGGTCGCCCCGCGCAAGGTCGCGAAATAGATCAATTGGGAAAGGATCTTCTCTTTCCCGTATAAGCCTCTTTCTTCCGGCAGATAGCCGACTTTATAATGGATGGGTTCGAAAATCTTACCATCCAGCACGAATGTCCCGCTGTCGGCTTGAAAGACGTCCATCAAGGCACGGATCGTCGTCGTCTTGCCGGCGCCGTTGCGACCCAAAAAGCCCATCGCTTTACCGGATGTGACCGTAAAGGAAACATCGTGTAAGACCTGTTTCCCTGTAAAGCTCTTATTTATCCCTTTTATTTCCAGTATCATCTGTTCCTCCCATTTTCTATGACATTCTTAGTGTAAGTGCTCACAAGATATAATTCAATGTTTTCAGACGATTTTTTTATCCGTTGCACAACATTTCTATGATAGAAAGGTAATATACTCCCTATTTTACTGCTTTGTTGAAGATTAAAGAAAAACATGCGTATCGCATGTTTCGTAAGGGTCAGGTTATAAATTATAGATCAATCGATCTGTATCCCCATCCCGAGCAGACCGGGACCGGTATGGACGCCTAAGGCCGGTGAGACTTGACCGGTGAAGATCTTGGCTTGGGGCGCTCTGGCTTGCATCACGTCTTTCAGATTCATCATTTCGTCATATGCGTCGCCATGGACGATTCCGATCGTGACATTTTGCGCACCTTCCGCGAATTCCAAGGCGACGTTCATGCAACGCGTGATCGACGTCTTGCGACCGCGGGCTTTGGCGATGGTGGTGTAGATGCCGTCCTCGTTGCAGGTGATGATCGGTTTCAAGTCGAGGACATAACCGACCAACGCGGTCACTTTACCGATCCGTCCGCCTTTTTGAAGATACTCCAAGGTATTCAGCACGAAATACACTTTCGTCTTCTTCACGACTTCTTCCATCTTGACCCGCAGTTCATCCCAATCCATCCCGGATTTGACCAACTGCGCCGCTTTGATGACGCAGAGTCCGCTGCCGATTCCGATATTCTTGGTGTCGACCACATACAAAGGCAACGGCAGATCCTGAGCCATCAGACGCAGGAAGTTGCAGGTCCCTGACAGACCGCTGGACAACACGACCGCCAGCACATGCGTATACCCTTTGTCTTTGATGGCTTGGAATACCTTGGAAACATCCTCGCCGCTTGGCAAGGAAGTCGTGGGGATTTCGACCGGCAAACGGTCGTAGACTGTCTGGGCATCGATGTCGACACCGTCGCGATAACTTATGTCTTTGTAATTGACTTGCAGGGGGATGACGAAGATTTCCATATCCTTGGCGATTTCAGCCGGGACATCGCTGCCCGAATCGGTCAGGATGGCGATTTTATTTGACATGTTCCATTTCTCCTTGGGTGAGTTGCTGCGTCATGAGTTGGCGCGTATGACGTTGGATCGCGAAAGACAATGCGGTATACTTCATGATTTCGGTGTCGCTGTCGCCGGGGGTCTCGGTCCGATCCGCTTCTTCGATCAGAAAGCGGCGGGATACCAGATCGACGGCATGTTCCAACTCTTCGGTGAAGCGGTTATAGGCTTCATCGAACCCGAGCCGGCTCTTTTCGAGTTTGATGCCGTGGCAGATTTCGGAAATTTCAAAGACATCCTTCAAGATCGCGATGACGAAGATATGCGCGACATGTTTACGGCTGTACTTCTTCTTCACCGGGGCTGGAATCCACCCTAATTTCGTATAATTGTTGATCATGGATGCGGTGATCGGCTTTAGTCCCAACGGTCTCAATACCTGATCCAGCAGTTCAAGGACTTGTTCCTTATACAGTTCGATACTGGGCAGTTCATCCCAACGCGGTAGATGGATTTCGTTCATCTGGAACCTCCTTGAATATTACCTTAACTATGTAATGTGGTTATGATAACTATATTAAACCATTGCTTCGTCATTTTCAAGCGAAATGTTCAATAAAAAGCGATGCAGCGCATGTTTCCTGATCCGTAAGGATTTTGGAAAGAAGCTGCATCGCTAATGTGATGATTTGACGTATGCTAAACGAAATGGTGATCAGGTTTGGCTAGACGAGCTTGCCGACGACCGGAAGACCGGTCAATACGGAAGTGCCGTGCGGCGCCTGCGTGATGGCTTTGGTCAGATCCTGGCCTGCGCTGACACCCTGGTGTGAACCGTTATTCCAGCCTTTCGCATTGGTGACGTCATAGACGACTCCGCTGACGGCGATATAGGCAGGTTGACCGTTCATCCCGTTGTATTTGGCAAGTTGCGCGAGGGTGAACGTCTTGACGGTCGGTGTCGGAGTTTGCGTTGTCGGAGAAGGCGTCTGCGTTGTCGGGCTAGGATTGTTGGTGACCGGTGTTTTCGGTGCGGATGTCGCCGAGCATGCAGCAAGCGTGAACACTAGGGTAGCAATGGCGGCGATCGTCATTAATTTTTTTGTCATTGGGGGAATCTCTTTCTTTTGTAAGTTCTTTACAAAGGGGGTATCGATCAGCTCGGGTGCATGGCATTTCTCATGCTTTAGTTTCGAAGTTCGATACGGATGTAAATGGATGCGGCGTGCGCTATCTCGTTTACATGGTTTGATGATACCTTATTTTGAGAATGATTCCCATTATGACGACCTCGAATTGGATGAAACTATTTTCACACGAATGGATGTATCTTTTTCAGTATGCTATTATCCGAAAGAAAAGAAGGGCTTCCCTTCTTTCGTAACTTAGTTTGTTTTGACCGCGGTGATGGTACGCAGGATCTGCGGATCGTACATATACGACTTCAATGAATTTACATCGCTGACGGTAAGGTTGATCTGTCCAAAATAACGGTCGATTTTCTTCAATAGCCGATGATAGGC
>JBAVGP010000217.1:0-5013 GCA_049684955.1 Erysipelotrichaceae bacterium | reverse complement strand
AATGAAGGTTGTGCTACACTGAAACCAAAGGCGGTGTCCAAATGAAAAAATCAATCATGAATTCGATCGTCTATCAAATATGGCCGCGTTCATTCCAGGATTCCAATAATGACGGGATCGGCGATATCAACGGGATTCGCAGCCGCTTGGATTATCTGGCTTCGCTGGGCGTCGATATGATCTGGCTCTCACCGGTCTATCAATCACCCGAGGCTGATTTCGGCTATGACATCAGCGACTATTACGCCATCAATCCGGTTTTCGGCACGATGCAGGACTTCGACCAACTGATCGAGGAAGCCAAGGCGAAGAACATTTCCATCATGATGGATCTGGTCGCCAATCATACCTCCGACCAGCATGCCTGGTATCAGCAAGCTAAAGCGGACAAGAACTCGCCGTATCGCGATTACTATATCTTCCGTGAAGGCAAGAAGGGAAAGGAACCCAACAATTGGATCGGCTTATTCGGCGGCAGCGCCTGGACCAAGGTCGAAGGCAACACGTATGCGTTGACATTGTTCACTCCGCGGCAAGTCGACCTGAACTGGCGCAATCCGAAAGTCCGCCAGGAAATCTATGACATCATGCATTTCTGGCTGCAGAAGGGGATCAAAGGTTTCCGCATGGACGTCATCAACGCGATCGGGAAACATCCCGATTTCCCCGACAAGCATCCGCGCAAAAAGGGGTACCAGTTCGCGGACGAACTGATTGTCAGCCGTCCCGAAGTCGACGATTACCTCAAAGAGATGTATACCGAGGTGCTTTCGAAATATGATGCCGTTTATCTCGGGGAAGGCTTGTTGATGAGTAAGGATGCAGCCGCACGGTATTGCGGGGAAAATACCAACGAACTCGATCTGATGTTTCAGTTCGACCTGGCGCTTATCGATTGCGGTCCCTTGGGGAAATTCGATTTCCGTAAGCTTTACCGTTGGTCCATCCCGGAATTCAAGCAACTCTTCTTCGATTGGCAAAACGATGCGCAGCAGCGCGACTATTGGATTGCCAATTACCTAAGCAACCATGACCAGCAACGCGCCGTATCCCACTACGGGAACGACAAGAAATTCCGCTCGGCAAGCGCCAAGGCGTTGATGATGTCGGTCTTGTTCGCACGCGGGACGCCGTTTATTTATCAGGGCGAGGAAATCGGGATGACCGACCTTACATTTGAAATGGACGAGTGGAAGGATTTCGAAGCCATCAATATCTACGGACAACTCCAGACGATGATGCATGTGCCCAAGTTCCTGGCGAAGAAGATCGTGCAGCGTAAGACGCGCGATAACGCCCGAACGCCGGTGCAATGGTCGGGCGGCGAATATGCGGGCTTCAGCACCGTCAAACCGTGGATCAAACTGAATCCGAACCACAAGACGATCAATGTCCTCGCTGAGGAGAACGATGCGGATTCGGTGCTCAACTTCACCCGCGCCGCGATCAAACTGCGCAAAACGACCGATCTGTTCACCTTTGGAACCATCGAGCCGATCCTGATCGAACATCCGCAACTGCTGGCTTTCCTGCGCAAAGATGAAACCGCGTCATATATCGTCCTGATCAATCTTGCGGACAAGCCGGTGACGTTCACACTGAAAGAGGAATGGTGCGGGGAAACCTTGCTGAACAGTGTCGAAAACAACCAGGTGCTGATCAAGAAAATGGTGTTCAAACCCTATGAAGCGCGGATAGCCCGCTTAAAGTAATCATATCGTTTGAAAGAAGGGACTAATAAAAGTATAGTGAAGAAAAGAAAAGAGGAATACTTATGCTAGAGATCGGACAAGAAGCTCCGTTATTCGAACTCCCGAACCAACAAGGCGAAGTTCGTAAACTGAAAGACTATCAAGGACAATATGTCGTGCTTTACTTCTACCCCAAGGACAATACCCCGGGCTGCACCGTGCAAGCCTGCAATTACCGCGATACGATGCCTGAATTCACCAAACGCAATATCAAAGTATTCGGGATCAGCAAGGACGGCGGTGACAGCCATCGTAAATTCGAAAGTGATTTCGATCTGAACTTTGAGCTGCTGAGTGACGAAGACCATGCGATCATCGAAGCTTACGGTGTCTGGGGCGAGAAGATGAACTACGGGAAACCTTATATG
Organism: Erysipelotrichaceae bacterium; assembly: GCA_049684955.1. Lineage (GTDB taxonomy): Bacteria > Bacillota_I > Bacilli_A > Erysipelotrichales > Erysipelotrichaceae > GWE2-51-13. The sequence goes on along the minus strand of JBAVGP010000217.1, from coordinate 2,894 downwards.
GGCGTCCTGCGTACGACCTTTGTCGTCGACCCCAACGGGAAAGTCGTCAAGATCTTCCCGAAAGTCGATCCGAAATTGGATCCCCAACAGGTCTTGGAATTCATCGACCAACATTGATTTCATCCATAAGGGCGCAAGCCCTTTTATTTGCGATCAAGCGATGCAACGGGAAACATTGCGATGAATGACGAAAACACCCTATTTACCGCATAATTTGACAAATCACACCTTGTCTGCTAAAATCAACCTATCTTTGCACTGCATATAAATCTACAGTACAACTGAGCAGGCGATGGACTTAGCAATAAGTTCGTGGGGCTGGGCCTTCATTGGCAACAGGATGATAACACTACCTGTGGGACGGTTAAATGTTCTACGGGTATTTTTTATACCCAAGGCATTGTATGATGATTGACGCACCAAAGTACCTATTCTGCTTGAATAAGCACTGGAGAAAACGCATGTCAGATACAGACTTGAAAGAATTGAAGGGACTCACTTCGCAACAGGCGAAACAGCTGCAGGAAAAGTTCGGACGCAACGAACTTACCGCTGCCAAACAGGAGAGTTTCTTCCACAAGATCCTGAAGGTCGTCAGCGAACCGATGTTTTTATTGTTGCTGGTCGCCGCCGTGATCTACTTCATCCTGGGCGAACCGCGTGACGGAGCGATCATGCTGGTCTTTGTGGTCGGGATCATCAGTATCGAAGTCATCCAGGAATGGAAGACCGACAAGACGCTGAACGCATTGAAAGATCTGTCCGCCCCGCACATCACCGTGTTGCGCGACGGCGCGAAAGTCGTCGTCAACAGCTGCGATCTGGTCCCGGGCGATATCATGTTCATCGCCGAAGGGGTCAAAGTTCCGGCTGACGGCGAAGTTTTGAAATCGAGCACTCTGCGTATCGATGAATCCTCCCTGACCGGCGAAGCCGAAGGGGTCTGGAAGCACGAAATCGGTGCGGAAGAAGAAATGAAGAAAGAATACTGGCGCAATGATTATTGTTACGCCGGTACCTTGGTCACGCAAGGCACGGGTATCATCCGCGTCGACAAAATCGGGGCCTTGACCGAATACGGGAAGATCGGCGAAAACGTGATGTCCGCTCCGGACAATCCGACGCCGTTGCAGGTGCAGACCGATAAACTGGTCAAATTCAGCGCCATCCTCGCCGCGATCCTCTTCGTACTGGTCGGGTTGGTCACCTTCATGAATCTGGTCGACCATCAATTCACCTCGCGCATCATCGAAAGCATCCTGTCCGGAGTGACCTTGGCGATGGCGATGATCCCCGAAGAGTTCCCGGTCATCTTGACCGTGTTCCTCTCGATGGGTGCCTGGCGTCTGGCCAAGAAGAATTCCTTGGTGCGCCGACTGCCGTCCGTCGAGACCTTGGGTGCCGTTTCGGTGCTCTGCGTCGACAAGACCGGCACGATCACTATGAACAAGATGACTGTCCACAGCGATTGGAGCCTCGATGAGAGTTCTGAACGTCTGATCTATATCACCGGCCTGGGTTGCGAACCCGACGCCTACGATCCCATGGAACAAGCCATGGTGACGTATTGCGAAAAGAAAGGCATTTCCCGCGAACGTCTGTTCAATGGCGAATTATTGGAAGATTACGCTTTCACGGACGAACTGAAGATGATGGGGCATGTCTGGAGTAAGAAGAACGAAATCGTCGTGGCTGCCAAAGGTTCCCCTGAAAGCATCCTTAAAATATGCGAATTGAGCGTCGAAGATCGTGACATCGTCGATGCGCAGATCACCGACATGTCGATGGCCGGACTGCGCGTCATCGCGGTCGGTTCGATGCAGCTGGAGAACGAAGGCGAGATCCCCGATTCGCTGCTGGATTGCCGCTTGAAGTTCTGCGGATTGATCGGATTAGCCGATCCGCCGCGTGAATCCGTCAAGGAAGATATCAAGACCTGTGTAAGGGCCGGCGTACGCGTCGTCATGATCACCGGCGACAACGGGATCACCGCCAGTTCGATCGCCAAACAGATCGGGATGCCCAACAGTAATAAAATCATCACCGGCGACGAACTGAGCCGCATGAGCGACGAGGAATTGCAGGAGAAAGTCAAGGATGTCAGCGTGTTCTCGCGTGTCATCCCCGAACATAAAATGCGCATCGTCAAAGCCTTCAAAGAAAACGGCGAAATCGTCGCGATGACCGGTGACGGCGTCAACGACGCACCGGCCTTGAAATATGCGGATATCGGGATCGCGATGGGTAAACGCGGATCGGAAGTGTCGCGTGAAGCGGCCGACCTGATCCTGCTGGATGATAATTTCTCCACCATCGTCGATACGATCAAAGACGGAAGACGGATCTACGATAACATCCGTAAAGCCGTCGGCTATGTCTTCACCATCCATATCCCGATCGCACTGGCATCCTTGGTCGCCCCGCTGATGGGCATCGCCCCGGCGAGTCTGTTATTGCTGCCGCTGCATGTGGTCATCCTGGAACTGGTCATCGACCCGACCTGTTCGATCGTCTTGGAACGCCAGCCGGCCGAATTCGATATCATGGACCGCAAACCGCGTGATTCCAAAGAGAAGCTGCTGACGGCTAAAACGCTGACCAAGAGCGTCATCCAGGGGTTGGCGATCTTCACCGCTTCCTTCGGGACCTACCTCTATTACAATTATCTCAACCCGGATGCGGCCAATGTGGCGCGTACGATGGGCTTAAGCATCATCCTGATGGCGAATCTGTTCCTGGTGCAGGTCAACAGTTCGAATTATGAATATGCCTATCAGTCGTTTTTGAAATTAGCCAAAGACAAAATCATGTGGATCATCAATTTCATCACGATCGGCGGCCTGCTGGTGATCGTCTATTCACCGCTCAATTCGTTTTTAAAGCTTGCTCCGCTG
>JBAVGP010000216.1:0-1535 GCA_049684955.1 Erysipelotrichaceae bacterium | reverse complement strand
ACAGCTTTACCTCCGATGAAATGAAACGAAAATCACTCAGAAACGTCAGAATCACGATATAGAAAAAGTCGATATGAAAAGAATTCCCTTGCGGAAATTCTTTCGTTAAGTTTGATTGGTATTCAGGTTATAATTCTATCGGATTACTTCTTGAATTCGTCGAACGTCTTCAACGCAGTCGATTTGGATGACTGACGTGCGAAGGCTTGGACATGACCTGTGCCTTTGTTTTGGTTGATGATCGTACCGGCTCCGCCGACACATCCGCCCGGACAGGCCATACCTTCCAACAAGTATCCGTCTTTCCTGCCGGCTTTCGCAAGCAGCAACATTTTCCTGCAGTTCGAGAGGTTCTCGGCGCGTTCGATGGTTACGATGCGATCGGGATCCAAACGGTGGATGACGTTCTCGACCGCTTTCAGGACACCACCGCTGACCGCGAATCCGCGTCCGTCGATCGAAGCGTCGTCGAGTTTGCGACTCGGGATCAGCGATGAAAGATCCAGTTCTTTCGCTTCGAAGATCGCATTGGTTTCCTCGAAGGTCAACACGAAGTCGACATATTGATGGACATCGCCATAGGATGCTTCCAGTTTCTTGGCCGAACACGGACCGATGAAGACGATCTTGGTGTCGGGATGGTTCTTCTTGATAGCACGGGCGGTTTCGATCATGGGTGACGAAGAGGATGAGACGCAATACGCTTTCTCCTTCAGTTCGTTGGTGGCCATCATCGTCCAGGCCGGGCAGCAGGACGTCGCCAGAAACGGTTGGTCGTTGGGGACGTGCTCGATATAATGTTTCGCTTCTTCGACGGCGGTGATATCCGCGCCGTAGGCGACTTCCTTGATATCGGTGAATCCGAGTTGGATGAGCCCTTCGATCACTTGGTCGGGACTGACTTTGTCGCCGAACTGGCCGACGAAAGCCGGCGCGATGATCGCTGAGATCTTCTGGTTGTTTTTGATGGTCTGGATGACTTGGTAGATTTCGCTCTTGTCCATGATCGCGCCGTAAGGACAGGAAACCATGCACATTCCGCAGGCGACGCATTTCTCGGGGATGATGACGGCACGCTCCACTTCGTCTTTGGTGAAAGCGTTGACGCCGCAGGCCGCGTTGCAGGGCCGTTCGTTCTTGGCGATCGAGTTGTATGGACAGACATCGTAGCATTTACCGCAGAGGATGCATTTCTCCTGGTCGATGAACGAATGCCCGTTCTGGATGCTCGTAGCTCCGACCGGACAAACCGAAATACAGGGATGCGCCAGACAGCCGTGGCAGGTATTAGTGACGAAATAACTCTTCTCTTCACACGCTTCGCAAGCATGGGGGATGACCTTTTATAAATCGCGGGAGACCAGTTGGCTGCCTAACGCCTTCAAGTCGAAATCCTTCGTGAAGCCGTCTTCGCTGAGGTCCGAGAGATCCATGTTCATGGCTAAACGGACGCGGGAACGGACGATCGCGCGTTCACGTTCGACCGATTCACGGTAATGGGGGACGTCCCCTTGGATCATCTGATAGGGAATCTG
>JBAVGP010000215.1:0-3956 GCA_049684955.1 Erysipelotrichaceae bacterium | reverse complement strand
GCGGCGGCCTGCTCGGCGACGGCGGCAATTGCAGCAGCACCAATGGCGGCGGCCAGGGCTTCGTCAATGGCGGCGCGGGCATCACGTGCGCCACGCAAACCGGCGGCGGCTTCGGCGGCGGCGGCGGCGGTCACTGGTAATAGAATATAGAAACGCTTCCCGAAAAGGATGCGTTTTTTCTTAAGGTTCGAGCGGTTCATCCGCAAGCAGCGGATATACTTTCCGATATTGCCAAACCATCCAAAGGATCAGGAACAAATGTAGGATGTCGTTCTCGTTTAGCCAGAATCCAAGGTTTTGATAAAGCGGAGCAGCGATCCCGGCGAACATCCACATGAAGTAAGCGACATTGACCCCGAGAAACAAGATCCAAGTCAGTTTCATCGTACGATCGACGGCGCTTTTCTGATGTAGGAGGACCACGAAGTAAAGCACGATCGTGGGAAGAAGGAAGAGAAGCAATGCCTCATAGGAAATCATGAACGAATTGGATGTGAGAATCCCGGTCAGCAACCAAGCGGAATAAAGCATACAGCTGATCAAGGCATAGAATCGGATGTTTTTCCGTTGCGTCTTTTTATGCATCCGATACGTCATCGCGACCAAAAGCGCGTTCATACTGAAAATGGTGATCCAGAGATACAGGATTTCCGCCCAGCTTGTTGATAAGCACAATGAGCGTGTCGCGCATTTCAGCTCATAACCGAAAGCCTGATAACTGCTGCCTGCGACGATCGCGCCGATTCCCCACAGAACCATGCCGATTCCCCACCACTTTCTGGAGGCTTGGCCGCGATGGTTGCGAAGAAACAGGATGCCCAGGATCGTCGTCAGGATACCCAATCCGTAAACCATCAAGGTCGATGAAGGTTGGATCAGGATGAAGGACGATTTTCCGATGGTCAATGTGATATAAGGCATGCCTTCAAGAAACTTCTGCGGCGTCATACCGGCGATGGTCAATTTTTCGATCTGGCTGCAACCCGTCAATAAGACGAAACATGCTGCTAGCAATCCTTTTCTCATGATCCGTTCCCTCTTGTGTCGAAGAAAGTATAGCGTAGTTCATTAAGATAAGTCTATCGGATTCAGAAAAAACACCCTGTGGTTCACGGGGTGTAGCGTTGATTCTTCATGACCTTGTCGATTTCGCGTTTCGCATCTTTTTCTTTCGATGCTTCACGTTTGTCGTGCTGGTCTTTTCCTTCAGCCAATGCGATTTCCAATTTAGCCATCCCGTCTTTCAGATACATGGATAGAGGGATGACGGTGAAACCTTTCAGCTTCACTTTCTTCTGTAAGCGTGCGATTTCGCTTTTATGCATCAACAGTTTGCGATCGCGGGTTTCTTCGTGGTTGAATCGGTTTCCGAATTCATATTGCGCGATGTACATCTCGCGGACGAACGCCTCGCCGTCTTTGAATTCGATGTAAGCATCCTTGAACTGTACGGATCCTTTGCGTATCGATTTGATCTCGGTACCGAAGAGCACCATACCCGCCTCGAATTTCTCGGCGATGAAGTAATCATGGAACGCTTTCCGATTAACGGATACGGTTTTTACGGCCATGGAGCGGCCCCCCTTTATGCGTCGGCGGTGTGGATTTATGTTTGACTTCCTCCGCCAATTGGAAATCCACGGTCTTCTTTTCTTTATTCGCTCCGGTCACCTTGATCTTGATCTTCTGGCCCAGAACGAAGGTGCGATGGGTTCGTGAACCGCGCAAAGAATAGCCGCGGGGATCAAATTCATAGTAATCGTCTGTAAGATTCTGGATATGCACCAATCCTTCGACGGTATTCTCGAGTGAAACGAAGAATCCGAAACGGGTCACGCCGCTGATGATGCCATTGTGGACTTCACCGACATGGTCGACCATGAATTCGGCTTTCTTCATATTTTCGACTTCACGTTCCGCTTCGACGGCGTTACGTTCACCAAACGAAGTCTCAAGCGCATACGTCTCCATCAGATGTTCATCGTCTTTTCGGCCTTTTTCATCCGGGATATTGAAGTGATATTTCCGCAGCATGCGATGGACGATCAAATCCGGATAACGGCGGATCGGCGAGGTGAAATGGAGATACTCTTTCAGCGCCAAACCGAAGTGACCGATACACTTGGGATCGTATTTCGCTTTCTGCATGCTCCTCAGTAAAACCGTGGAGATGACATGGAATTCCGGTTTGTTTTCGAACTTGGTCAACAGTTTCTGCAGAGCACCCGGTTGGATCTGGCTCAGGTCGCCGCGCAGTTTCTCACCGAATTGGTTCAACAGTTTGGAGAATTCCTGCATTTTCAATTTCGCTGGGGTTTCATGGACACGATACAAAGCCGGGATTTCCAGCCACTTCATATGCCGAGCAACCGTTTCGTTGGCTAATACCATGAAATCTTCGATGATCAGTTCGGCTTCATCCTGTTTACGGGCGGATATCGCGATCACCTTCCCCTTTTCATCGACTTTGAACTTCGATTCGATCGTTTCGAAATTGATCGAGCCGAGTCCTTCACGACGGGAACGGATACGCAGGGCGCATTCACGCATGAGGAAGAACCAGTCTTTCACTTCAGCATATTTCGCAGTCATTTCAGGATCGCCATGCAGGATCTTGTTGACGTTGTTGTAGGTCATACGATAATCGGAACGGATGAACGAAGGCACGATCTCATAACTCTCGACACTGCCGTCCTGTTTGACGACCATATCGCAGGTCAAGGTCAAGCGCAGCACATTCGGATTAAGCGAGCAGATTCCGGTCGATAAAGCATAAGGCAACATCGGTACGACGCGGTCGACGACATAGACCGAGGTCGTCCGTCGCTCAGCTTCGATATCCAACGCCGAATACGCACTGACGTAATGGCTGACATCCGCGATATGGACTTGCAGATGATACTTATCATCGACTTTGGTCAGACTGATCGCATCGTCGAAGTCTTTGGAATCATCGCCGTCGATCGTACATACGGTAACATTCGTATAATCACGACGTCCTTGTTTTTCCTGCTCCAGCACTTCCATCGGAATCTTGTCGACTTGATCCATGACATCCTGTGGGAACTTCGGTTCGATTCCGTATTCCGCAAGCACGGTCAAAACATCCATGCCCGGATCATTCTTATTTCCCAGCACCTTGGCGATCTTGACGATCAGCGGGTTTCCGTAATCGACGATATTCGCGACGATGATGGTACCTTCCGTGACATGCGACAGATCGCTTTCCGTGAATTTCACGCCTTGGCGGATCCGCGGATCATTGATGGTATAAGTAAGCACACCCTCGACTTTGCTGGTCTCGATGACGACCTGAAGAACTGCGCGTTTCAGAACCTTGACTACGGTTCCTTCGCTGCTTCCGTCGTTGTATGTTTTCGGTTTCACCAAAACGGTATCCTGATGCATCGCATCCTTGAGATTGGTCGCGTTGATGTAGATCGATCCTTCTTCAAGATCGACGAAACCGAATCCTTTCGCATTGATGCTCAGTACGCCTGTCTTCCATCCGGCATCTTTTGTCAGGACGATTTTGTCCTGACGCGTCGTCGTGATTTCGAACTCTTCTTCAAGTTCACGGACAACCTGGAAAAAACGATCGATGTCGCTTTGATTGGTTAGATCCATTAATCCGATCCATTGGTTTACCGGGTATAGCTTCTGCCCGTTCTCCGCAAGTTTCTCTAAAAACTGTGTTCTGAGGTCCATAGTTATCCTCCTTCTCTATTTTATAATAAAAAAGGCCAGAGCGGCCGATTTTATACGATTCTTACTAAAATCACTAGGACAAAGAATGAAATACCCAGCACCAAGGTCAACCGGGAAATCATCTTTTCCGGACCCCGTTCTTTCACATTCGCGAACAGATTCAATCCGCCGCTACCGGAGAAAGCACTGCTGATGCCGTCGGATTTGCCGCTTTGCAATAGTGATAGAAGAATCAGTAGAACGGCTAC
>JBAVGP010000214.1:0-4109 GCA_049684955.1 Erysipelotrichaceae bacterium | reverse complement strand
AGCATGAACATATCCAGGATCAGAAACGCATAGGCGCACCACATCGTCCCGACGCTGTTTGTGATCTTCACCGCGAGCCAATAATTGAATTTGTTGACACCTTTCAGTTCCTGTTTGACGAAATCTTTCGGATGCGTGACATAGGGATGCTTTTTTTGTTCGTTCATGGTGTTTTCCTCATGTTGATGCTCAACATTCATATCCATTCAATCTTGATAGATGATTTCCCCTTGATGGATCGTCATCAGGACACGGATATCTTTGATTTGTTGCGGATCGATCGTCAGCGGATCCTTGTCGAGGATCACTAGGTCGCCCTGCATTTTGACGCATATCCTGCCTTTGCGATCTTCCTCGAATGATACGCGCGCCGCATCCGACGTATACATCCGAAGCGCCTCATAAGGAGTGATGGCGTTTTCAGGATACGGCGGGTTGACTGCCGCATGGATGCCTAACAAGGCGTCCATCGGCGTGACATCGCTGTCGGAACCTCCGCCTACGACGATACCGCTATCCAAGAAGCGGCGAAGCGGATATGCATTCCGGTCACGGACGTCCCCGAGACGCTGATGATAGACCGATCCCGGACCTCCGCGCAGATAAGTGAAGGCAGGCTGCGTCGAAAGTTTGATGCCCATCTCGGCGCATCGTTCGATATCTTTTTGATCCGGCCATCCGAAATGTTCCAGCCGGAGTTTGTGCTTTTGTTTTTTTAACGGATTTGCTTCCAATGCTTTTTCCATTTGATCCAATGCCTGGCGTATGGCAACTTGGCCGATACAGTGGAAACTGATCACCATATCGTTGTTCAGGGATTCCTCGATCACAGTATAGACCCATTCATCGGTATGGTTAAGGTATCCTTTGGTATCCGCATCCGCATAGTTCTCATCGAAGGCGGCTGTCCGGCTGCCGATGGATCCATCGAGCAGGAAATCCCCACCCCACCATTTCCATCCCATGGAAAGAGGCTTTTGGATCGTGTCCGTATTCCACCAGACGCGCATCTCGATGGGAAGTTCTGTGATGGCTTGGGCGATGATCGGCACATCGTCGTCACTGCTGTCCAAGCCTTCGATCGCGGCGACTGTCGTGATTCCGCGGCTTGCGGCAAGGTTCGCAGTCGTGTGGATGGCTTTCTTCCGCTCTTCCGGTGTCCAACGGGCGAAGAATTCCGCCTGTGCTGTTCGGTTGCTTTGATCCTGCAGACGTCCGTTGGGTTTCCCCTTCTCATCCAGTCTGACGCCCTCGATGTCAGCCGTGATGCCTAAGGCATCATAGGCCAGTCGGTTGACAAGTGTATAATGTTTCCCTCTGTCGCTGATGAACACCGGTCTTTGAATGACTGCGAGTTCGTCCATGACCGGCGGACGTCCCTCATGGATACGGGATTCATCGAACCGCTTACAGAAGATCCAGCGTCCCGGCTCATATTCCGCGTCCGCTTTTTTCAGGATTTCCAACAACTCCGGGATATCTGTCACATCATATAAATCAATCGCCAAGGCGTTCATACCGGTCGTCAAGGCGTGGACATGGCAGTCAAAGAAAGCCGGCAGCACGGTCGCTCCCTTGGCATCGATACGTTTTAACGGGAGGGCTTGTTTAAGAATTTCCTCGTTGCTTCCGATCTGATCGATGATTCCGTCGCGGATTGACACCGCTTCGTAATGTTTTTCGCCATCCATCGGGATGACATTGGCATTGAAGATGATTATGGAGTCCATAGGGTGAAATCCTTTCCCGCAAAACTTGCGATACATGCTTTTTTACGTTGAAAACAGTTTACTTTACAGGCTTATTGTATCACACAAATTTTTGGTGCTATAATTAATTCAACAGAATCAAAACGACATTCGAAGCAAGTTCAGACTCGTTTTGAAGGAGGAAATCATGGGTAAATATGTACTCGGCATTGATCAAGGCACGACCGGCACCAAGGCTATCGTGTTCGACGAAAAGGCAAACATCATTTCGACTGCTTACTCCGAATTCACACAGTATTTTCCCGAACCGGGCTGGGTCGAACACGACGCCCAGGAGATCTACGATGTCGCGATGAAGGTCGTCAAGGAATGTCTCGACGCGAAGAAGATCGATCCGAAGGACATCGCGGCGATCGGCATCACCAACCAGCGCGAGACGACCGTCTTGTGGGACAAGTTCACCGGCAAACCATTAGCCCGCAGTATCGTCTGGCAGGACATCCGCACCGCCGAACGTTGCGACCAGCTGATCGCGAAAGACGGCGCAGGGATCATGGAGCGCACCGGGATGATCATCGTCACCAACTGCGCGGCGCCCAAAATCGAATGGATCATGAAAAACAACGAAGCGGTACGCAAAGGCATCCAGGAAGACCGCGTCCTGTTCGGTACCGTCGATTCATGGATGGTCTGGAAACTATCGGGCGGCAAAGCCCATGTCACCGACTATTCCAATGCCGCATGCACACTCTTGCTGAATGTCCATACGATGGATTATGACGAAGGCATCCTAACTGAATTGGGGATTCCGCGTAAGATTCTGCCCGAACTCCGCAGTTCCAGCGAAGTCTACGCAAATACCGATCCGAAGGAATTCTTCGGAGCCAGCGTACCGATCGCCGGAGTAGCGGGCGACCAGAATGCCGCCGCGTTCGCGCAGGCATGTCTGAAACCAGGCATGGTCAAGAATACCTATGGAACCGGCTCGTTCATGATCATGAACGTCGGTGAGAAATATATCGGATGTAAAGGCGGCTGCTTCTCGGTCTGTCTGTGCGGTCCCAAAGGCACCATGCAGTTCGGATTGGAAGGCATGGCGAACGTCAGCGGAGCCGCGATCCAATGGTTGCGCGACGGTCTGGGCATCATTACCGAAGCTTCCGAATGTGAGAAACTCGCGAATACCGTCGAAGACAACGGCGGCGTCTATTTCGTCCCCGCTTTCGCAGGACTTGGCGCACCTTATGCCGATCCTTACGCGCGAGGCATGATCATCGGGCTCACCCGCGGATCCACCAAAGCCCACCTCTGCCGGGCAGCCTTGGAATGCATGGCCTATCAGGTCGGCGAACAATTCGCGATCATGGCGCGTGAAGCCGGCACCCCGATCACCGCGCTCAGAGCGGACGGCGGCGGCGCCAAGAGCGACTTCCTCTGCCAATTCCAAGCCGACATCCTCGGTGTCCCGGTTGAACGTCCGGTCATCGTCGAAACCACATGTCTCGGCTCTGCTTATCTGGCGGGTCTGGCAGTCGGATACTATAAGTCAATGGATGAAATCAGCGCCAATTGGCAGTGCGAGAAACGTTTCGAACCTCGCATCACCAAAGAAAAACGCGAAGAGTTGATGGATGGATGGCGTCGTGCGGTGAAACATGCTGAAGGATGGATGAAGAAATAGGTCGATAATCAACAAACCGGATCCGAACACACTTGATGTCCGGATCCGGTTTTCGTTTTCATCCATGTTTCAAACTTGCTCGGCCAGCCTTGATACTGCCCTATCAAGTCCGAACGATTCAATTCTCATTCGCTTATTTCGCGAGATAGGCATCGATTTCATCCATCAGTTGGTCGAAAGCTTCCAAGAACGATATGCGCATCGATTCGACCAACTCCGGCTTTCCTTCTTTTAAGGCTTTGTGGATGATGATGCATAATTCGTAGAGCCGGATCGCTCCGATGGTTCCCGTACTGCCTTTAAGTTTATGAATCAATTGAATCAGTTCATCTCCATCGCGGTTCTCCAAGAGACGGATGAACCATTGCTTCGTTTCACTATTTTCATTTTGATAGATAGACAATATCTTTCTGTACAACTCCACGTTGGATCCGATATTGCGCAGACCGATTCCCGTGTCGAGGTTGCTTGTCTTCTTCACTATCGATTCTTGAGCTAATGGAACTTCCTGGAGTACCACATCTTTCAAAAGGTCGTCTATCAGTTCAATCAGTTTCTCTGGATTGAATGGTTTACTGATGGTCGCATCGAAACCGACGTCCATCAAGGAGGTCTCATTCGTGGTCACGATGTCTGCCGTCATCGATACGATAGGCAGAATTTTCCCAAGCTGACGGATGCGGCGTGTCGCTTCGGCGCCATCCAGGACCGGCATATGC
>JBAVGP010000213.1:0-2625 GCA_049684955.1 Erysipelotrichaceae bacterium | reverse complement strand
CGATGTATTTGTATTTCTTGCGGCTGGCGAACATGATGAACAAGGCGCCGACGAAAATGAAGTACAGCGAATATTTCTCGACCTTCATCCCGACCAGAAACGCCGTCATCGTGGTGCCGATATTGGCGCCGAAGATGATGCCTACCGTCTGGTCCAGCCGCATCAAGCCCGCTCTTACGAAACCGATCGTGATCGCGGTGGTCGCCGAACTCGACTGGATCACCGCCGTGATCAACAGACCGATCAGGACGCCTTTCCAAGGTTTGGACGTATATTTGTCGATGATGTCACGCAAGCGGTCGCCGGCGAGACTCTTCAATCCATCGCCCATGAATTTGATCCCGAAGAGGAATAACCCGAAACCACCTAAGATCATCTGCCAGTTGATATCCGCCCATGTCAGGACGGTACCGGTAAGTAGTGTCATGTTGTTTCCTCCGTATTACCTATTAAGAGTAACATATCGAACGTGGTAGCGCTTTGCGTTTTGTTAAGACTTTGTTAAGAAATTAATCCTCATTGAAGCGCGGTTTCGCGATATAATACTTGCGGAGGAAACCTATGGAAATCCTGTTCATCAACCAAAGCTCTGAAAAAAGCTGGAGAAACTATCGTAAATACCTGCAGCCGATCGCGCTGAAGACCGCGAAGACGATCGATATCGCCGCGGATTTCGGACTGTCCCTGATTTTAGTCGACGATGCGGAAATCCATGCGATGAACCGCGAATACCGCGGTGTCGACCGTCCGACCGATGTCATCAGTTTCGCGAGCGAAGAAGGGGAGCCTGATCTGATCGACGGCGACCTGCGCGAACTCGGCGACATCTTCATCAGCGTCGACGCGATCCGCCGCCAGTCGCTTGAGTACGGCCATTCGCTCAAACGCGAGTTCTGTTTCCTGTTCACGCACGGCCTGCTGCATCTGCTGGGCTATGACCATATGGACCCCGACGGCGAAATCGAGATGGAAACCGTCCAGGAGGCGATCTTGAATGAAATCGCAGAACGCTAGTTTTCTGAGTAAATTTTTCTTAAAATTCAAATACTCCTTCGAGGGATTGGTCGACGGTCTGCTGCATGATTTCAGCATCCAATTGCAGTTCGGACTCGGTCTGATCGCCATCCTCGTCGCCGCCGCATTAAAGTTCACCGATATCGAATGGTGCATCTGGATCATCTGCATCTCTCAGGTCATCGGCATGGAATATATCAACAGCTCGATCGAATCGATCATCGACCGTTTCGACCCGAGTTGGAACATTTTGATCAAGCAGGCGAAAGATCTCGGATCGGCCGCCGTCCTGTTGAGCGCCTTACTGGCGGGTGTGGTCGGATTCATCCTGATCGCGCGCCATCTTTTATAGAAAGAGGAACTATGAACAAACAACTCGTATTGGATAAAGCGTTCGAAGCCATGAAGAACGCCTACGCCCCGTATTCGAACTACCATGTCGGAGCCTGCGCCCTGATGAAAGACGGCACGCTGTTTCTGGGTGCCAACATCGAGAACGCATCCTACGGCGCGACCAACTGCGGCGAACGCAGCGCGCTTTTCGCCGCGTATTCCAACGGCTATCGCAAAGACGACATCGTCGCCCTGGCGATTGTGAGCGACGGCGAGCGGATCGCCGCGCCGTGCGGCATCTGCCGCCAGGTATTGAGCGAATTATTGAATGAAGACTGTCCGATCCTCCTATCCAACGGCAAAGATACGATCGAGAAGACGATCGACGAATTATTACCGATGCGCTTCACCCAAGAGGATGTCCTATGAGCTTCAAATCGGGCTTCATCGCCATCATCGGACGCCCGAATGCCGGCAAAAGCACGCTGATCAACCAGATCATGCATGAAAAGGTCGCGATCGTCTCCAACAAGCCGCAGACCACGCGCAACAGCATCCGCGCGATCATGACCGACGAGCATTCGCAGCTCATTTTCATCGATACGCCGGGACTGCACAAACCCAAGCACGAACTCGGGCGCCAGATGAACAAGCTGGCTTATTCCGCGATTTCCGGCGTCGATGTGATCTACTACATCTTCGACGGCACCGAAAAGGTCGGCCGCGGCGACGAATTCGTGATGGATTATCTGCGCAACGTGGAGATCCCCATTTTCTGCGTCGTCAACAAGATCGACCATATGCCGCGCGCGGTGTTATTGGAACTTTTGATGACCTTAAGCAAGACCGAATTGTTCGCCGAGATCATCCCGATCAGCGCGAAGACCGGCGACAATGTCGACCGGCTGTTCGAACTGACGCGCAAGTACATCCCGGAAGGGGTGAAGTACTATCCCGACGAAATGAAAGTCGATTATCCGGAGCAATTCATCCTGGCGGAGATCATCCGCGAGAAACTGCTGGCGAAAACCAAGGAAGAGATCCCGCATTCCATCGCGGTGGTCTTCGACAAGTTCGCCGAACGCAAAGACAGCATCCTGATCATCGCGACGATTTTGGTCGAACGCGATTCGCAGAAGGGGATCGTCATCGGAAAAGGCGGCGCATTATTGAAGGAAGTCGGTCAGGAAGCGCGCATCGAGCTCGAAGGCATTCTGGGGAAGAATATTTTCCTCGAATTGTTCGTGCGGGTCGAGAAAGACTGGCGCAACCGTAAGG
>JBAVGP010000212.1:0-2747 GCA_049684955.1 Erysipelotrichaceae bacterium | reverse complement strand
AGACGGCTGGTTCATCTTCCAACGCCACAGCGAAGGATACAGTTATAAGGAAATCGCCTCGATGATGAAGATCAGCGATAAGGCCGTGGATAACAGTCTGCAAAGAATAAGGAAGAAACTGGCTTCCATGTTTGACTAAGACGGGTCGGTATGATAAAGTAATATGGCAAATGAAAGCGGGTGATCGAGTTGGCCGATAAAAGCGAACGTGTCATCTTGACCTGCACGGTCTGTCTATCGCGGAATTATTCCACGCGACGCAATAAGAAGAATGCGACAGAACGCCTGCAATTGATGAAATTCTGTAAGAAATGCAACGAACACACGTTGCATAAAGAAACGAAGTAGGAGGAACCGATATGTTAAAATGGTTCAGTATTCCGGGCATCTTGACCGAAGTCAAGCGCGTCCGTTGGCCCAAGCAAAAAGAAATGGTGGCTGACAGTATGACAGTCATCTCTTTCACGTTCATATTCGGCGTGTATTTCGTCATCTGCGAAATCGGCGTCGCCGCTTTCTTAAGATTACTCGGGATCGGGGCTTAAGATGGAAGAAAACAGAAAAGAGTGGTACGTCGTCAATACGTACGCCGGCCACGAAAACCGCGTTAAGGAAAACCTTCAGCGCCGTATCGAAACCATGGGTATCGAAAACAACCTTTTCCGTATCTTGGTAGCGGAAGAACCAGAAATCGAAATCAAGGCCAATAAAAAAGTCGAAAAGATGCGCAACCTGTTTCCGGGTTACGTGTTTGTGGAAATGATCATGACCGACGAAGCGTGGTACATCGTACGTAATACACCGGGTGTCACCGGATTTATCGGATCGTCAGGCGGCGGTGCCAAACCGTTCCCTGTATCTCCGGATGAAATCGATTCGATCCTGCGCCGTATGGGACTCAGCGACCGCAAGATCGTCGTCAACTTCAAAGTCGGCGACCGCGTCAAGATCCTCAACGGACCGTTCAGCGGAATCCAGGGGACGATCGATGCCATGCATGACGATGCGCAAAACGCCGTCGTGCTCACCATTTTATTCGGCCGTGAAACACCGACCGAAATCGCCTACATCGACTTGGAAAAAATTGAAGCCTAAGGAGCGTGCAAACGCTCTTTCTTCTTTATAAAGGATGAAAATCAAGACTTGTTTATGCTAAATGTATGAAGTTGACATTCCATCATCCTTATCCTATAATATGTAAGCCGATTTACGGCACTTCTAGCGTGGGAGGATGCGCAATCATCCAACGTACCACGACTACGAAATTCCAAAGGAGGAATCTCTGTGGCTAAAAAAATTGCAAAAGTAGTTAAGCTTCAGTTCCCTGCAGGCGGCGCCCGTCCGGGTCCGGCTCTGGCATCCGCCAGCGTCAACATGCCGCAATTCTGCGCTGCGTTCAACGACGCGACGAGGGATCGCATGGGAGACATCGTACCTGTCATCATCACAGCGTTCGAAGACAAATCGTTTACATTCATTCTGAAGACGACTCCGGCCTCGGTCATGTTGAAAAAGGCAGCCAATGTAAAAAGCGGCGCCGCCAATTCCAAGACGACGAAAGTCGGAACCATTTCCGTCGAAGACCTGCGTAAGATCGCCGAGTACAAAATGCCCGACCTCAACGCCAACGATGTTGAAGGCGCCATGGCTATCGTAGCCGGTACCGCCCGCAACATGGGTATCGACATCGAAGGGTACAAATAGGAGCAACCACCATGGCAAAACAAGGCAAAAAGTATTTAGCGGCCGCCAAACTGGTTGACCGCACAAAGTTATACCCTGTAAACGAAGCCATCTTATTGGCCCGTGAAACAAATTTCGTCAAATTCAATGCTTCCGTCCAGGCTTCCTTCCGTCTGAACGTCGACCCGCGTCATGCTGATCAGCAGATCCGCGGAGCGATGGTCCTCCCGCATGGAACCGGCCGTACGCAAACCGTATTGGTCATCACCCAAGGTCCGAAAGAAAAAGAAGCGCTTGATGCCGGAGCAGATATCGTCGGCGGAAAAGAACTCTTAGAAAAGATCAAAGGCGGATGGTTCGAATTCGATGTTATCGTTGCGACCCCGGATATGATGGGCGAACTCGGTAAATTAGGTAAACTCTTAGGACCGAAAGGCTTGATGCCGAATCCTAAGACGGGAACCGTCACCATGGATGTCACGAAAGCGATCAATGACATCAAAAAAGGTAAAGTCGAATACCGCGTCGATAAAGAAGGCAACATCAGCTGCCTGATCGGAAAACTTTCGTTCACCGATCAACAGTTGTTTGAAAACTTCAAAGCGCTCTATGATGTCCTGCTTCGCGCCCGTCCTTCCGTCGTTAAAGGAACCTACATGAAAACGGTAGTTCTCTCCAGCGTCATGGGTCCGGGTGTCAAAATCGACACATCAACCTTCTAAATTTCATCAACGTGCTCAACCGGGCACGTTTTTTTATTGTTTCCGATTCTTGGTGAGGGCTCCGATAACCCTTTACGAAAGGACGATTTCCAACGTATGAATCACGCCTCATCATTTTTCACTTAATCCTCATGAGAAACTTGGTGCATTTCACACCCATAATGTGAGATGTCTGTTATAATGTACCTACCTCTTCAATGGAACCATGGTAAATGTTATCGTGTGCCGTAGTACGGAGAATTTTACGACTCGATTTTCGCCTTTTGCCGAACTTCTCGCAAGAGATCCGTCGAATTATGTTAAAGCGAAAAAGAGGCTTGGAATCGACCGAAAGTTGTTGAC
>JBAVGP010000211.1:0-12519 GCA_049684955.1 Erysipelotrichaceae bacterium | reverse complement strand
CGCTTTGCAGCTTGCCGCCGAAATTTTCACTCGCATAAGCATGTTCGATCAGACTGAGGGGGAAATTCGCCTTCAATTCTTCCATATATTTGTCCCCGAACAGGCAACAAATATAGAGTCCCAGCTTTTTGGTCAGCAGTTCGCTCTCATGTGCGGCGGCGAACGATGCAAGATCTTTATGCACTTTACCGATGTAGATCGAGCCGCCCAGGATGACATGGTCGTAGAGGGTCAGATCGACGTTTTTGTTTTTCTGGATATTCTGCAGGGTCGTTTCGGGAATGCGGTTTGCGATGAGTTTCGCGATTTCTTCCGCATAGCCGTACGTCGTGCTGTAAAGGATCAGTGTTTTCATATCAGTTTCCTTTCAAAGCGTTCTCGATCGATTTCAGATACGCTTTCGTGGTGACGGTCGCACCGGATTGGATGTCGATCGCCAATGACTGCTTGTCGATGACGGCGCTGAAGACGCCTTTGGTGACCGCGTCCAGTTTGAACACGACATCTTTCACGACGACGATATTTGTGATCTTGTGGTCTTTGACGGTGACTTTCAGGGTATTCGTCCAGCGGTTGAGGATGTAATTCCCTTCATAGGTGCCATCGGCGACGGTACTGAGGTTGATGGTACCGACGACGACTTTCTTCCCTTTATCGAGTCCGGTCATGAAGATCGAACTTGCGATGATGCTTACGAAGATCAACAGGACGACGACGGCGCCGATGATTCTGAGTGCTTTTTTCATTTCTTTTCCCCTTCTTCCATTGAGGCTAAGTTATCCATTAGTTTTTCCAAGGTGCTGCGGGTCTGCGCGAATTCTTCGGGTGTGATGCCGCGGTAGAGTTTTTCCATGAAGATCTTGGAATCCCCTTCCGTCTGTGCCCAGAAGCCGACGCTTTCGGGGGTGAGTTCGACGCGCGTCGTACGGGCGTCATCGGGGTCCTTACGCAGGCGCATCAGATTCTTGAGCTGGAGCTTCAGCGCGACCTGTTTGACGTTCTGGTAGGATGTACCGCTGACTGAGGCCAGTTCCTTGAGGGTCGGCGGTTTCTCAAAGACACTTGCCGTGCAGATCGACAGGAACCATTGACGCGACGTCACACCGAAACGGTTGAGTTCGCGCTCCAATAAAGTGTCCATCTTGTTGGCGACCATAAACAAAGCTCCGAAGATGAATGTTTCATCATGGATCTGATTCAGTTTACGCATGCTTCCTCCTGATTGTTTATTAGGTAATATGTTACCCATTAAGATAATATATTACCTTTACGGGTTTGTAAAGAGGGAAACCAGTTTTTTTCTATTTTCCCTCCGGTTCCTCCGCTTTGTCATCCCTGCTGCCGATATTCTTCAGCTGGACCAACAGATAATCGCCGACCCCTTTACTGTTCTGCGCCTTCAGAAGCGCATAAGCTGTCTTGGGTGTGAACAGCGCCGGACTGAAAACCAGATATCGGGTGATCCAATGATTGGGGTTATACCCCTTCTTATAGTGATAGAGCGATTTGAAACCGTAGAACGCGTTCATCCGTTCATAGACGAGATCGAGCAGACGCTCGGTCACGCTGGACTTCGAACTTTCCTCGTTCAGATTCGCCAACGGCGCCAGACCCAGGCTTCCCCAATGCACGCCTTCCTTTTTCATGATTTCGAACGCGCTTAGGATGATCTTTTCCATCGTCCCTTGCGGCGCGTCGTCAAGGCGCCGCGTGACATCCGCGTGATATCCGTCGCCGCCCGCAAACGGCGTGAACACGACGAACGCGACACTCCGGCCGAGTTGATCATAAGCTACGAAATAACGTTTATCCAAGGGTTCGTCAAGACCGACGCTGCCCAGCGTGAACGAAAGTTCGGAACTCTTCTTGTTTTTCAGCCACTGTTTCGAAATCGCCTGGATCTCCGCTTCGATTTTCGGGTCGCGCTTTATTTGCGGTTTGTATTCACGCACGACGACCCCTTCGCGGGTGGCGCGGTTGAACGCATAACGCACTTTCTGCGCTTTGTTTCCGTTGGTCGTGTAGGTGGTCAGATCGAACATCGCTTCTTCGCCGTACTTGGCGATACCGAAATGTAATTGCCTGAATTCCTCAAGCAAACGATCCGATGTCTGGACGAAAACGATGTCAAGATCGTTCTCCCGGCAGTAGTTTCTGAATTCGATCAGCACCTGCAGGGCGTTTTCCTTCGCGCAGACCGGTTCGCCCGCGACGACCGCCGTCTTGGCGGCCAGCACATAGCCGATGACGCCCTCGCATCCTTTGGGAAAGAAATAGTTCTTGTCTTTCTCAACCAGGACATAATCGATCGGATTGGCTGAAAACCGCATCAGCAGATCCCGTACTTTCTGACGATCCAGCGCACTTTTGCGCGGGATCATGATATACGGCGTGAAGAGCAGGACCAGCGACAAGACGATCATCGTCCACTGCAGGGTGATGGTCGAATCGACCAGGACGCTGACAAGCCGGTTGGAGGTCGGAACGATCGACGTATCCATCAGAAACAGAAGTGAAAACGAACTGCTGAGCGCGGCTCCCCAGTCCTTGATCGAAAAGAGTTGTTCCTTCAGGACATAGATGCGGATCGTCGTGATGAAGACCAACAATCCAAACGCAAACAGGATCACCAACATGCTCTTTTTGACATCGGTCTGTTGGCTGCGGCGCTGGTAGTAGTCATGGTCGCTCACGAGCATCAAGTAGATCAGCATCTCGAAGACGATCAGATAAGGGGTCAGGATATGCGTCCGGATCACAGTCAGCATCATCAGGGCCGGCAGACTCAGCATCGCCATATACCAGGCCATACGCATCCGTTTTCTGAGCTGCATGCCCAGCAGAACCAAAAGCAAGCTCAGGATGCTGGTGAGGACATGGTTGATCCGTATCAGATCAAAATAGGCTGTGTTGAAAAGATGGAGCGAAAACTGACGCAGCGGAAAAGCGAAAAGAAAACTCGCCACCCCGATGATCTGGATCAAATAGGTCACCGAGGCACGCGCAACATTCTTCAAATCACGAATCCGCCGATCATTCATTATGCCCACCTCTTGTTTTATTCATTGTATCATCATTTGCATTATGGTCGCGACCGATAAAAAAGAATCGGTTGCCCGATTCGTCAGTCGATGGAAACTAAGGTATACCCGGCTTTTTCGACCGCCCTGAATAAATCATGTTCATCCAGTAAGCGGTCGGACGTGATGATTGCGGTCTTGTCGCCGATGCTGACTTTGACATCTTGCACACCGTCGAGTTGATACATCTGGATATTGATCAGTCCGGCGCAGTGCGAACAGTACATGCCGTCGATATGCAGCGTTTTTTTCATAAGGCACCTTCTCTCGTTTTCATTATAGCGGTATCGCAGGAACATCCCGTCCGTGATGCCTGAGAATCATCCGAATTGCTTGTAGGTCGTCAGTTCGATATTGTGCTGAGCCAACGCTTCACGCACACTCTGATCGGTCAAAACGCCGAGTTCTTTGACTCTGTATAATGTATATTTCGAATGCGTCAGGATATAAGGGTCGAGATACGCCGGGTGGCACATCACTTCGAAAGCATCCTGGTCCAGATGTTCATGCAGACCGATGAAGTGGATGAAGTAATCGTTGGACACCCCATCCTTGAAGAAGTCGTGCAGGCAATAGACATCCTTCACCTGATATTGTTTCATCAGTTCTTTTTCATGCATCGGATCCTTCCCCGGAATCCAGCGGATCGGCAGTTTGTATTCCTTTGCCAGCTTCAGGGTGATCTCGAAGGTGTCGGGATGCAGATGCAGATGATGGTGGCCGTCCAGATGATCCGGCTTGATGCCGTGCGCAAGTATTTTTTCGATCTGCGCGCGCCATTCCTTCTCGACTTCCGTAAGATCGGCGTCGATATGTTTCTTGTCTTTGAATTTTCTGAAGTTCCCGTCGATATTGATCAGGGATCCGACTTCATTGGTCGGCAAGACCGGTTTCCCCGAACTCAGGACCAGATGGATACCGATCGCCAGCATTGGATTTTCGCTGGCGATCGCGACCGCTTCTTCGAAAGATCGGCCGTTGGCCATGATGGATGCCGATGTCACGATGCCATGGCGGTGCGCAGATTGGATGCCCAGGTTCTGACCCGGACACAAACCGAAATCGTCGGCATTGATGATGAGTTTCATACGTTCGCCTCCCGTTTATATGTGTCATGCATCATCTTCTTCTTACCCTCATTTAACAACTTTTCATATCAAATGTCCACGGTCGCGATAATGAAAACTCATCTTCCCAAAATCCTGTCTCGTGCCGTGTCCCTGCTTGCTTGTGCAGTTATTCTTGCGGTGCGCGAATACCGTGATTTTCACTGGGCCTTTCACAAGCCGACAATCGAATAACCCTTTTACATAGCATATCATTGGCACACGGACGGCGATGATGGTATAGTTTAACCGTAGTCAAAAGGGTTCCATACGAACGGATACACCGAAGCGGAGTCATGCTGAGGTACCGCTTGTGAAGTACCCACATCCAATGAAAAAGAAAGAAGGATTATGATGCTCAACGAAAAAATCGAAAAACTCATCAACACCCAGATCACCAAGGAATTGTATTCATCCACGCTTTATCTGTCGATGTCCGCATGGTTTGCCAGCATGAGCCTGGACGGCTTTGCGAAATGGTATTACATCCAGACCCAGGAAGAACGCGATCACGCCTTGATTTTCTACCATTATATGAAACAGATCGGCGTCCGTACGAAATTCGAACTGCTGGCCGAACCGACCTTCGAATTCAAGGACATCGTCGATATCCTCGAACAGACCGTCAAACATGAAGAATTCATCACGGCATCCATCTACGAAATCGTGAAGGCCGCCAATGAAGCGAATGATTATAAGACGGTTCAATTCCTGAACTGGTTCATCGAAGAACAAGTACAGGAAGAAAACAACGCCAACACGAACCTCAATCGTTTCAAGACGATGGGCTTGGACGGCAAAGCCGTTTATCTGCTGGACCAGGAGCTGAAAGCCAGAGTCTATACGAAGACACCGTTATTGGTTACGATGGAAGCGGCTGCTTAAACCAAATAAGACTATAGACAAAAGTTCCCGCGGGAACTTTTTTTATGCTGATCGGATCCATACGTAAAAAAGGCATAGAGTAAATGCTTCATTCCGCCCGTTTATCGCTGTTTGTGAACCAAAGTTCCCGTTTTTGGACTATACTTGAAGTGAACCTATGGAGGAACTCATGAGCACACTCGAAGAATCCAAACTCTGGCTGGAGATCCACCAACAACCCGATGCGATACGCAACAGCCTGGAAATCAACCGTCACATTTTGCGGGAGATCGCAGACGAAGTCAAACGCCGCCAGATCACGACCGTCGTACTGGTCGGTCGCGGATCCAGCGACCATGCCAATCTGGTCGCCCGATTCCTGTTTGAAATGTACACCCCGATGATCGTCAGTATCGGCGCCCCCTCGGTCGTCACCGCCTATCACGGGAAAGTCGATTATGCCAACGTCCTGATGGTCGGTGTTTCACAGTCCGGCGGCGCACGGGATGTCTTTGAGATGATGGATGCCTGCCATAAGCAAGGCGGACTCGTCGTTTCAATCACCAATGTACGCGGTTCCCTGATGACGACGACCGGCAGTTATGCCATCAATAATGAATGTGGTCCCGAGACCAGCGTCACAGCTGCCAAATCCTATATGACGCAAGTCACCCTGCTGACCGCTCTGGTCGCCGAAATCAGCCGCGATGAAAAGCTGCTGGCGGAAGTCGAGCGTATCGCGGATACGGTGGAAGAAGCGTTGGGGCTGCAGGATCAGGTCGAAGCGATCATCCCGACCTACCGCGACGTACCGAAAATACTGTTGTTCGGACGGGGCTTGCTGAGCGCGCTGAGTTTGGAAACCGAACTCAAGATCCAGGAGACCTGTTATCTCGATGCCCGCGCCTATGCGTCCAGCGATTACCGTCACGGACCGATCGCCAGCACCGAACTCTTCATCCCTTCGATCTTCTTCATCGCCGACAAACACACCGATTACTGTCCCTTGGATCTTTATGCCCGGCTGAAGCGCGAATATCAGATTCTCGCCTGCGTCGTCACCAACAAGCCGGAATTGGTCCCCGATGCGGATTTCACGATCATCCTGCCGAGCCAGTGCGACGGATTGCGCGCGGTCTTCGCGAGTGCGGTCGTTTCGCAGATGTTCGCTTGCCTGTTATCCATCGCACGCGGATACGACCCGGACAATCCGGTCGGCGTATCGAAGAACACCGTCACGATTTAGTCTCCGATTTGATAAACCAGACCCTTCGCACAAAGGGTCTTTTGCTTAGTACCTTGATTGAAATTTCCGGTCCATCTTCGTATAATGGGATTGAGATAAGCAGCCTTCCGAAAAGAAAAAGTCACATTCAGTTTGTTGCCTGTATTCCATCCTACGGATCCGTTTTCGTTGAGCCTTCCGGTATCGTCCATGACAAGGAGGTGTGAGATGAACAAATTCAGTAACACGAGTCCCCTCTATCCGTTTCCGGCTGAAGAAAAATCATTCGTATTCGAATATTTCTATCCGCGGCTCCAAGATCACGATGAATATGCGATGAATTCATTCCACGCGCAGATAAAAGACCAAAGTATGGAATTGCTGAACGAGATTTTCTATGTCCCCTTTGCGGACAAGCTGGTCGTGACCGTCAGTGAATGCAAACACTCGATGGATGTCTACAAGATCGAACGCTATCAGGCGACCTATGACAAGCTGATGGCCAACCAGGCAGAAAGCATTTTCACCTTGACGAACGAATTGAGCGCGGATGCACGGAAAATCACCGCGCAAAGTTATGCGTTCTTGGGCAGTTATCCGTATGAGAAACTGAATCAGGCGTATCTGATGAAACTCTGATATCGAAGTCGCGATCATCCAGAAAAAATCCGGTTCATTAATTTGAACCGGATTTTTTTCATGCTTTCTTTTTGAAAGGGCTGATCCCTTTACGTTTCATATAATAGGCCGCGACACCCAATCCGATCGCCAATCCAATGAACAAGTAGACCCAGATATAGGAACTCTGGACACTGGAAGAATCGACCAGGACCATGAGCGTATGCGGTTGGACGGTGATCGTCTTGCCCGAAATGGTAGCCAAGGATTTGGTGCCGGCTTTCTCACCGTTCACCATGACGGCCCAACCGGCTTTCTCCAAGGTCACATCGATGGCTTTGTCATTGGCGTTCATCAGCACGGCGATGGTACCCCAGGAATCTTTATTGGAATGATTGCTGAGGGTATAGCCGACCATGTTCTTCTCGGGCATGGTCAGGAAGGCGAGGTTCTTACGGATCAGATCCGAGGTCATACTGCGGAAGGCAGGATGCGCTTTGCGCATCGCGATGAGTCCCTGGAAATACTTGAAAGTATCGATGTATGTGCCCTTACGTTCCCAGACCAACTGGTTGATCGCGTCGGGAGCGTTGTAGCTGTTCCCGTTGCCGTCCTTGGTGCGCAGGAAGTCGCTGCCGGCATGCAGGAAACTAATGCCTTGCGAAGTCAGGATGATGGCGTTGGCCATGCGGTCCATCGCGATCAGTTCGTCTTCCGTAGCGTCCGGATTGGTGAGCTTCAACTTATCCCACAGGGTCAGGTTATCGTGCGCCTCGACGTAGGAAACCACGCTGGAGGGTTCTTTGGCATAGGGTGTCTTGGAATATTTCACCAACGTATAATCCACGTTGATGTTCATGGTGGAAGCGATGATCCCGAATTTGATGCTTTCTTCCAGACCGAGTCCGCCGTTGACGAAACCCTTGTCCAGATTGTTGAAGACGAAGCCTTTGATGGCGTCGCGGATATCATCCGAGAACGCGGCGACCCCGTCAATCTGAGCGATGTTCTTCTTCAGCGATTGTTCAGTCAACGGCAAGGTCGAAGCTCCGCCGGTCCAGCCTTCCCCGTAGATCAGGATGGTCGGATCGACTTTGTCCAACGCCGCGCGCACCGCATTCATCGTCTCGATGTCATGTAATGCCATCAAGTCGAAACGGAATCCGTCGACTTTGTATTCGGTAGCCCAGTAGACGACCGAGTCGACGATGAATTTACGCATCATGATGCGGTCGGAGGCGGTTTCGTTGCCGGTCCCCGATCCGTTGGAGAACGTTCCGTTCTCGTTATAACGATAGTAGTAGTTCGGGACGATCTTGCTGAAATCGGAATCAGCCGAAGCCCCGGTATGGTTATAGACGACATCCATGATGACGCGGATATCATTCTTATGCAGCGCCATTACCATTTCCTTGAATTCCTTGACCCTCACTTCACCTTTGTACGGATCGGTGGAATAGGAACCTTCGGGAACGTTGAAGTTCTGCGGATCGTAACCCCAGTTGAAACTGTTCTTATCGAGCGTCGTTTCGTCGATGGAACGGAAATCAAAGACCGGCAGAAGATGCAGATGGGTGACGCCCAGTTCGACCAGATGGCTCAAGCCGGTTTTGATGCCGCTTGGCGTCTTGGTGTTCTCTTCACTCAAACCCAGGAATTTTCCTTTGTTGGTGATGCCCGAATCCGGGGAGACGGTCAAGTCGCGGATATGCGCTTCGTAGATGATCGCGTCGGTGCTGTTCTTGAAAGCCGGACGTTTGACACTGTCCCAACCTTTGGGATCGGTGGTCGCCAAGTCGAGCACCATGCCGCGTTTTCCGTTGACGCCGACTCCGCGGGCATACGGATCGACCGCTTCATTGGTGTTGCCCAACGCGGTGACCGAATACGTATAGTAGACGCCGTTCATATCGGAAGTCGAGGTATAGACCCACGTCCCCTTCACGTCGGCTTTCATCGGATAGGTGGCTTTCGGATCTCCGTCGGTACCGTTGACATAGATATTCAGTACGACGTTAGTCGCGGTCGGTGCCCAAAGCCGGAAAGTGGTTTGGGTCGGAGTATAGATCGCGCCCAGTTCGCCGTCATAACCGTAGGTCGCTTCAAATGCTTTCGTATTGAATACAGTATTAAACGTCAGTTTGATTGAACCGTAACCCGCTTTGCTTAGCGTATAGGACTTGGATAGATCTAAAGGAGTCTGCGTGAAGAATTTGAAATTGCTGGACGTACTTAGTCCCGTCCCTTCGCTGAAGATGAAGGTCTTGAAGAAAACTTCTTTGCCGTCGCTGTCTTTCAGCGTCAAGCCTTCCTTCTTGTCGTTCAGCAGGACCATCGGTACGCTCAGGCTGACCGAAACCAGATCGACGCCGTCCAACCTGGCACCCAGGAATTTGGGTGAAAGGTCAACCGTACCGGCCGAGTAATAGATTTTCGGATCGCCCTGCAGGAGCCAGATTTCCAGTGTTTTATTTTTAAGTTTAGATAAGGGGATGAAACGGTCGCTGTCGATATCCTTGACGAGCCATTCCCCTTTGCGGACCAGGATGCCGATATCGGTGGCCGATCCCGGTGCCATCTTCAGCGTCGCGATCTTCCCATAACTGTCTTCGCCGTTAAGCGGATAGGCTGCACCGACCCCGCCTTTAGGCCACATCCAGAAATTCCAATCGGCATAATTATTATCGAAACGATGATAGTGGACTTTGATGGTGATATCGCCTTCGACCGGTTTGGGGTCGACGACCGGATCCAACGAAGGCTTGGACGTATAGACCGTGGCATCGCCGGACTTCAGCCAGACTTCGGCTTTACCGCCTGATGCCGTGATGAAGCGGTCGGAATCGATATCCTTCTTCTCCCATTCGTTGAGACGGACGATGAACCCGAATTCGGTGGCTGCCGTATCCAGCGTGACAGTCAGCACTTTTCCGAAAGCATCGGAGGTTTCAAACGGATAAGCTTTTCCGTCTTTGCCGACTTCCCACAACCAGAGATTCCATCCCGCATAATCGCCGGCCGGACGATTGTAATGGATGGTCAGCGTCGTTTGGGTCGCGGCGTTGGCGTTGATGGGAGCGCGCAAAGACAACAGCGGAGTCAGCAGCAGCAGCGTGGTCAGGACGCCGATGAGGATGCGTTTCAGTTTCATGTTTTTCCCTCTTTATGTGCTTAATTTTACCATGAAAGCGCTTAACTTCCAACCGCTTACCCTATTTCTTTGATTATTCACAATTTTGTCAGAGATTTGCCTTCGATGTCATTTACTGAAAATCACGCGTGGTTTTTGCGTTGAGTGATCTTTTCGTCAATCCAATGCTCGGAATTCTTCTCGGCGACATACATGGAAACAGCTTCCACGATGCATTGATTGATACTTACCCCTTCTTCTATGGATAGTTGAGCGATGCGTCGATGCAGACCGCTTGATAAGCGTACAGATAATTTTCCGCTATAATGAGCCTTTTCCACGAGATCGCTCTCGGGAATCGGCAAGCCTGCTTCTTTCAGAGCCTGAATGTTTATTTCCGCATTTTCTCTCAGTTTCAACATTGCTTCGGTTTCGTTCGCGCCAACACCTACGACGCCTTTAAGCGCAGGATATTCTGCGACATAATCGAATCCATCCCCTGATTCGACCGCGTAAATAATCATTTTGTAGAGATTCATGACCTTCCTCCTTCAGGTTGTCAATTCATCCAATGCGGATAGAATTTTTCGGATATAGATTGTCTTGACTTGATCTTTCATGCTGTGTGCATCAATTGTAAGAATGTAAACCAAATCTTTGTGTTTGTAATTCAGATGCGCGCTGTCCTGCGAGTGGAGGATGAAGCCTCTGCTCTTCAGAAATCGGTCGAGTTCGCTCATGGTTATATCGTTAGGTGTAGGATGTCTGCGCATCTTGATGAATAATTTATGATTTGAACCCACTAAACCACCCCGTATTTCTGAATAAATGATACTACATATGGTATCATTCTTCAACATAAATAGACAGAGTTTGTCATTTATTCGAAAAGAAAGTGCTGCCCGATTTTCTATTCCTACATTGAGAACAACAGGAGATAGAACGGAGGAAACGGCAGTAATGACTAAATGATGTACCGATGTAAAAAAAAGGAGTCTCGCAACTCCTTTTGCTTGTCAGCCGTGTTTGACGCGGTCGGCGTATTTCTTGTACAGCACTTCATTATTGAATCCATCGACGTTCTGCGATTGCAAGACCGGTAAGGCGATACCTTGGTCAGCGAGGATCTTCAGCGCTTCATTGACGATCGTGTTCAGCAGGAACATGCCGGAGAGCGAAGAACCCGGACCGGTTTTGACACCGCCGACTTCCATCATCGCATCCCCGTCGGCGACGCAGCTGTCCAGGACGAAATCGACGCATTCGAATAAGCGTTTACCGCTGGGATGACGGCTGGTCGTATGCTGGGATTGGTGGAGGTTTGTCATCGCGATCGTATAGACGCCTTCTTTTTTCGCGCGCATCGCCATCTCGATCGGCATCGCGTTGCGGCCCGAATTCGAGGTGATGATCATGATGTCGCCTTGGGAAATCTTGTAATTGTCGTAGATGATGTCGGCGACACCCGGCAGTTTTTCGATCGCACCCGAACGGCGGGCACCAAAAGAAGTCAGGACATCGGGATCAAGCAAGGCGTTGACATTGGCCAATCCGCCGGCGCGGCGGAACAGTTCGATGCCGATCATATGCGAATGACCCGTACCGAAGACATGGATCATATGGTCGCTCTTGATGTTTTCCGCAAAGATCGGCGCCAATTCCTTGATCTTTTCTTTTTCGCTCAGATAGATCTTGTCGAATAGTTCGATGACTTTGTTCATATACTCGAATTCGTAGGTCATAGGTTGATCCTCCCTTGGTAATGTTTCTTCAGTTCTTCATTGTGTGTGGCATAGCCATGGACTTCTTCACTGTAAAGTAATGGGATGGCTTGATTGGTTTCGTTCAGTAATTTGCATATCTCGATCGTCAATGCCTGCGCGATGTAGATCCCCGTGATGGAGGAGATCGAACATACTTTCTCTTCCGAGCCTGTGCTTAACAGCGCATCACCGCGCGGACCGCAGTTGTCGATGACGACATCCCCGAGTTCGAAGAGTTTCTTGCCGCTGGGATGACGGCTGGGTTCCGCCAGGGTATGCAGGAGACTAGTGATGACGATGACCGGATGGCCTCTGTCTTTGGCTGTCTGCGCCAGATCGATGACCAGACCGTTGATGCCTGAATTGGAGATGACGATGAAGACGTCTTGCGGACGGATGTCATAGAGATCGTAGAGTTTGTCGGCGATATTCGGGCGCCGCTCGAAGATATTATCGGGATCTTTGAATTCGGCGAAACTGTATAATCCTTTGGTGACGAAGTCCGAGGTTTCGATGCTATGGAACGGGACCAGCGAACCGGCTCTTCCGGTACACTCGGCACCGAATCCGACTGAGTGGCCCGATCCGAAGATATGCACGACGCCGTCGTTGGCCATCGCTTTGGCGCAGAGTTGCGCGGCTTCCTGGATATGCGTGGTTTCTTTGGTTTCCAGATCATCCAGGATCCCCATCACCGCCTCATAGAATACATCCATATTGATTGTTTTCATGG
>JBAVGP010000210.1:0-3449 GCA_049684955.1 Erysipelotrichaceae bacterium | reverse complement strand
CACCAACAGCTGGGTGCCTAATGAAATCAGCAAGATAATCCCCATGATGGCTACGACTTCGGGGGCGAAGCTGGTCAAGAAGCTCACCGCCGCGAACAACACGACGATCGGCAGCCAGAAGGTCGATGCGATCTGTTTGATGATGAAAGGATTTTGAAAAATGGGGGTCGAACTTTCCCAAATCAACGAATCGTTTTTTTCCATATTGGTTTCCATGGTCTTACCTCTTGAATTAGTTTCCATTGTTATGGTATCGGATTTCGGCACGCATATCAAGCAAATTTGTAAATAACTTAACAGCCGGCCTGTTTTCGAATGTGTCTTCCGTATGATCTGAAGCGGCCTTTACGCAACGATGCAAAATTGCCTAAAATGGACTATAATGAATTCAATGAAGGGAGGCTTCCGTGTGAGTATACTCGGTGCGTTCGTCCTGCCTCATCCCCCGATCGTCCTCCATGAGATCGGACATGGGGAAGAAGAGAAAATACAATCTACCATCGATGGATTCAAGAAAGTCGCACAAGCGATCGCCGCATTGAAACCGGATACGATCGTCCTCAGTTCGCCCCATGCGCCGGCATACCGGGACGCGTTTTTCGTTTCGGAATGTGGTAAGGTCAGCGGGAATTTCGCCCGTTTCAATGCCAAGCAAGTCGCCATCTCCGCAGCGACCGATCTAGCGTTTGTGGCGGAATTGAAGAAACGCAATCCTGACTTCGCGGGATCCAAACTGGATGCTGATGATCTGGATCACGGGACGATGGTACCGCTCTACTTCATCCAGCAAGCCTTGCCTTCGTTTCGCTTGGTTCGTATCGGTCTGTCCTTTTTGGATGACGAGAAACATATCGCGATTGGGAAAACGATACGCGAAACCGCCGAAGCGTTGGGACGGCGTACCGTCTTCATCGCAAGCGGCGATCTGTCGCATCGGCTGACCAAAGAAGGTCCTTACGGATTCGCGCAGGAAGGTCCGGTCTTCGACAAGACGATCACGGATATCCTCGCTTCCGGTAAACTATCAAAACTGACTTCCATCTCTCCTGATTTGATGGAGAAAGCCGCCGAATGCGGATATCGTTCACTGTTGATCCTATCGGGGGTCATCGGCGAGTTGAATTTCGTTCCCGAACTTTATTCCTATGAAGGACCTTTCGGCGTCGGTTATGCGACGGCAGCGTTCCTGCCTATGAAAGCGGTGCAGAAGGACCGCTATGTCCGCTTAGCAAGACTTGCGGTCGAGAACTTCGTCTTGAAGGGCGTCGAGATCGATCTGCCGCCCGATACCCCGGCTGAACTGACCCAGTTCCAAGCCGGCGTCTTCGTTTCGCTGCATCGCCAGCATCGGCTGCGTGGTTGTATCGGGACGATCTTCCCGGTCACTTCCTGCGTCGGCGAAGAGATCCTGCGCAACGCCGTGTTCGCGTGCAGCCAAGATCCGCGCTTCGCGCCCGTCGGCAAGAACGAACTGGCCGATCTGGATATCGGTGTCGATGTCTTAGGTGCGCCGGAAGAGATCAACTATAAATCCCAACTCGATGTCAAACGTTACGGCGTCATCGTCGCCAAGGGGCGCCGTAAAGGCTTACTGCTGCCGGATCTGGACGGAGTCGATTCAGTGGACCAACAGATCCAGATCGCCTTACAGAAGGCCGGTATCGAGCCGGACGAAGAGTATACCCTGCAACGTTTCGAGGTGGTGCGCCATCATGATTGAATGCAAGATCTGCTTCCATGCCTGCCGGCTCGAAGAAGGTCAGACCGGTTTCTGCCGCGCACGACGCAATGTCCATGGGGAGATCGTCCTGATCAACTACGGGAAAGTCACTTCCGTCGCCCTGGATCCGATCGAAAAGAAACCCTTGCAACGCTTTTATCCCGGCAAGAAAATCTTGTCATTAGGAGCATACGGCTGTAATCTGCGCTGTCCGTTCTGCCAGAACTACAATATCTCGATGAGCAATGAAAAGCTCGCGGTCACTTCCCCGCTGCCCCCCGAAGAAGTCCTGAAACTGGCGCAGCGTTTTGAACCGCAAGGCAGCATCGGCGTCGCCTATACCTACAACGAACCGCTGATCTCGCTGGAATATGTGCTCGATTGCGCAAAGTTGATCCGCCATGCCGGCATGAAGAACGTATTGGTCACCAACGGGACGATCAACGAACAACCGCTGCGCAGACTCTTACCTTACATCGACGCGATGAACATCGATCTGAAAGGCTTCACCCAGGCCTTCTACGATAAACTGCAGGGTGATCTGGCTTCCGTCAAACGGACCATCCAGATCGCGGCGAAAAGCTGCCATGTGGAAATCACGACCTTGATCATCCCGGGCGAGAACGACAGCGAAGAGCTGATGGAACAGGAAGCGAAATGGATCGCGACCATCAATCCCGAAATCCCGCTTCATCTGACGCGTTTCTTTCCGAGTTATCTCTGGATCGACAAGCCTTCCACTCCGCTGGAAACCTTGTATCGGCTGGAGCGCATCGCCAAACAACATCTCAAACATGTCTACCTGGGCAACATATGAAAAGCGATATCATTTTGAAGTGATATCGCTTTTTTCAGCTCTTTACGATCAGTCTGTTTTCCAAGGGAAGGAATGTTTTCTCGCCGGCCTTCGTAATCGGATTCCCGAACGGCATCTGCGCGATCAGCTTCCAGTTTTCAGGGATATCGAAGGTTTTCTTGACGTCCCCTTCGATCAGTTCGCTGTAGTGTTGAAGCGAAGCGCCCAATCCGTCCTGCGCCAAGCCGCCCCAGACCGCCAATTGCATCATGCCGGCTGATTCCAACGACCAGACCGGGAAGTTCGCCGCATATAATGGATAGGCATCCATCAAGCCTTTGACGACTGCTTGATCTTCAAAGAACAAGATGGTTCCGTACGCCGCGTTGAATGAATTGATTTTGTCGTCGGTCGGTTTGAACTGATCCGCCGGAACGACTTTGCGTAACGCTTCTTTGGTCAATGACCACAAGGCATCGTGATTCTTATTCAACAGCAGCATCACTCTTCCGCTTTGCGAGTTGAAGCCGGTCGGCGTATGCAGCACCGCTTCCTCCAACAACGCCCTTATCTTCGTATCGTCGACACCGACTTTCTTGTCGAGTGCGTAAGTTGATCTTCTGGCTGCGAGTACATCATTGAATTCCATGTTATTTCTCCTTCATCGCTTATGGATGTTTATTTACTTATTATTAGTAAGTGATTAGAGTATCGCATATCTTTCCAGATCAGACAAAACATATGCCCATCAAATAAAAGACCGCCAAACTTCGGCGGTCGTCTGCGAATCTCTGTTCTATTCCATTCATCGTCTATTCCGAATCGGTAACTCGATGCGAATAGGTCTTCACTCCATTCGAATCCAATCTCGACTAAGTTTCAATCCAATTCATGCGATGCCAGGATAAGCGATACGGATGCTAGTTTCTAAGC
>JBAVGP010000209.1:0-14112 GCA_049684955.1 Erysipelotrichaceae bacterium | reverse complement strand
CCGCTGGATCCCCGTGCTTTCCTGTTGGCGGTCATCCTCGCTTTCCTGAGGGTCTTCTGGTATGAATTGGTCAAGTTAGGCAAACATATCAACCATCATTTCAAAAAATGACATAAAAATAGGCAGGCATTCCATCGGAATGTCTGCCTTTGTCTAGTTGAAGTCTTTAATTAATTCGACGACTTTGTCCAGATCATCGCGTGATACATCGTTGTGGGTCACGAAGCGGTAGACATCGTCCGATGCGTTGATCTTCACCCCGTGATCAAAAAGGTACTCCGCAAAGCGTTCATGCGGGAAATCTTCCTGTTTGAAACGGAAGAACACCATATTGATCTGGATGGAAGATTCGTCCAATGTGACCAATCCGGTTTCCAATAGTTTCCTGCCCAGATATTTGGCGTTGGCATGGTCGACATGCAGGCGCTTGGTCATCTCTTCGATCGACAAGATCCCGGCCGCGGCCAGGATGCCGGCTTGGCGCATGCCGCCGCCTAATAATTTGCGGTTCTTGCGGGCTTTGGCGATGAAGGCTTCGTCGCCGGCCAAGATCGAACCGATCGGGGCACAGAGTCCTTTGGAAAGACAAAACATGACGCTGTCGGCACAGGCAGCCAATTCCTTCACATCGCAGTCCAGCGCCACTGCGGCGTTGAAGATGCGGGCGCCGTCGAGATGGACCTTAATGCCAATTTGTTTGGCGGTCGTGTAGGTTTCACGCATCAGATTTAAAGGTACGACCGTCCCGTTGGACAGCGCATTCTCCAGCGATAAAAGAGTGGTGGGAGGTTCGTGGATATCCAGCGAGCGCTTATAGCGCAGGATGTCTTCCGGATAGACGAAGTCGTTGTCATGCCGGACGGTCCGTACGCTGACCTGCGACAGGATGGCGAACGCACCGACTTCATGCACGACGATATGGTTATGTTCGCCGGTCAGCACTTCATCGCCGCGCTTCGTATGCGTCATGATGGCCAATTGGTTGCCCATCGTCCCGCTCGGCACAAACATAGCGGCTTCCTTACCGATGGTTTTTGCTGCCAACGCTTCAAGTTTGTTCATGGTCGGATCATCACCATATACATCGTCGCCCACTTCCGCGATCGCCATGGCTTGACGCATCGCATCGGTTGGCTTGGTGACGGTATCGCTTCTCAAATCGATAAAGTTCATTTCGCTCACCTCATCTGTTTCTATGAAAATCAGTATATCATACCCAAACCTGATTCTCCTTTATTTCTTGGGGCGTATAAGGTAGAATGTATGGGATATAAAAGGAGATTGACTATGAACTGGATGGATATCCTCACCAATAAGACGCTCATTTACTCGTTCACGATAATCGTCACGCTGGCGCTGACGGTTTATTTGGTCTTGCGCTATAAATTAAGCAGATATCAGGTCATGATTTTTGTCTTGTTGGTGCTCTTCTGGAGCGCCGTCGCCATCGTCCGGGCCTACCGCAAAGCTTATGCCGGCGGTTCGCTGGACAGCGGGGGATTGGCCATGAACGGCGTTCTGGCAGCCAACATCGCGGCGGCTTACGGACTGATTTCGATCTTCGTCCGCCTGCCGGTCTTCGCGTTTTCCGACTTCTTCAAATCGCGTAAATTCTTCGTGGCTTTGGCCTTGGTGTTCATCATCATCTCCAACATCCTGGTCATCTACGATCCTTCCTACATGACCTTGTTGATTTCATCGTATGCCTTAGGCATCGGCGCATCGCTGCTGTCCTTGTTCAATGTCATGTTCGCGGACACGTTCACATTGCCTCAGGCGTTGATGTCGGTCTCGATTCTGTCCGTCGCCCCTTTGTTGGCGGAATTCATCGTCGCTCCGTTCCAATTCGCCGCGACGGCATCCAAACCCAATGATTATGCTTTCATGTGGATCATGAGCGCCGTCTTCGCAGGCATCGCGTTAGTCTTTCTGATGTTCGTCAAAGACAACAAGTCCAACCAACGCAACTTCACGTTAGCTAAATTCAAGACAGCCCTGACAGACAAACGCTTCTTAGTTCTGTGTCTGATGGGCGTCATCGTGTCCTTCATCCGTTTCGCCAACAGCGGTGCCAATATCGTCGCCTTCGCCAAGACCGATTATGTCGCGATGCATCCCTTGCTGATCGCTTATCTTGATGTCCTTTATTCCTTCTTCCAACTGATTGCCGGGGTATTGGTCGGCATCTATCTGAAGAAGAAAATCGGAGTACGCAACACCTTGCTTTTAGGCCTCGGCTTATGTCTGACTTATTCCGTGATCGCGGCGACCTCGGTCAACCCGGTGCTGCTGTTCACGACCTATAGCCTGAACGGTTTCGGTTATGGTTTATCGTACAATGTCCTGCTCGGTATGGCGATGCAGCCTTTCGGTAAGGATATGCGCGAAATCACGATGGGCATCTACCAGACCTTCTTCGCGATCGGCATCTTCTACGGGGATAAGATCTATGCATTGATTTTGGAAGTATTCAAGAAGTCTTTCACAGATCTTCAGCTTTACCAAAGCGTGTTCATGTTCGTGGGCGTCATCTGCGTCATCGCGATGCTTTTGTCGCTGTTGGTTTTCAATAAGAAGAACCGCGCTTTCATGGAGTCCTGATCCATGAAGTGTTTCAGTATCCTTCGCTCTTTCAATCAATTGGCTGCCTTGCATGAGGCAGGCGCCGACGGCATCCTATTAGGGATCGAAGGGCTATCCTACCGTATGGCGAATTATCCGTTTGAAACGGCAATAACTATCCGACAAGAAGCGGTTTCGCTCGGACTGGATGTTTTCCTCTTCCTCAACCGCCTGTTGGACGAGGACGAGATCGACGAAGTGAAAGTCTTCCTCAAGAAACATGATCTGAGCTGTTTTGACGGCATCTATTTTCAGGATCTCGCCTATGTCGAACTTCTCAAGGATATCGATATTCCGTTGATCTATGCCCCCGAAGCCATCATCACGAGTTCGCAGGAAGTGGCTTCTTTGGTTTCTTGTGGGATCGACCGTGTGCTGATCGCCAAAGAACTGACGCTTGAGGAAGCTGAACAGATCAGCCGAAATAATCCTTTTAGAGTCGAACTGTTCGGGTTCGGCCATCTTCCGATGTCGGTAAGCCGGCGTCCCTTGGTACGCAACTATCTTGAAGAAATCAAAGCAGACATGCATCTTTCACAGGGGACGGGTTTGCGTCTCAAAGAAGCGAAACGGTCGGTTTATTTTCCTGTCTTTGAAGATGCGAAAGAAACGGTGATCTTTGCGGACACCATCTTCTGTCTCTTGAACGAACTGTGCGAACTAGAAACAAACGGGGTCTATTCCATCATCGCGGATGATCTGTTCGTGGATGAGACATTGCTTACGGAATTCATCGCATCTTGCCGCAAGGTCCTTGGCGGAGCCGATCCCAAGATTGAAACCCAAAGACTGGAGAGGCTAGCGAAAGGATTTACCTTGTCGAGCGGATATTTCTATAAGAAAACGAACTTAACCAAAGAAGGTACCACGATATGAAACCCGAACTTTTAGCGCCGGCCGGTGATCTGGAGCGGGCGAAGACCGCCATCCGTTATGGCGCCGATGCCGTCTATCTGGGCGGGAAGCGTTTCTCGCTGCGCTCACGCGCCAGCAACTTCGAACTCGAAGATATTCGCGAAGCCGTTTTGTTCGCGCAAACGTACGGGGCCAAGATCTATGTGACCCTCAATATCATCCCGCATGACGAAGATCTGCCGGGACTGGAAGATTATCTTAGGCAGCTTGAAGCCATCGGCGTAGCGGCTCTGATCGTCGCTTCCGTGCATATCGCGCTGCTGGCCAAGCGGATCGTCCCTTTGATGGAAGTCCATCTATCGACCCAACAATCCGTGACCAACTCGTCCGCCTTGCTTTTCTATCGGAAACTGGGGGTCGATCGGGTCGTGTTGGCCCGCGAAGCATCGCTCGAGCAGATCAAGAAGATCTCTTCTAAATCGGATTGCGACCTCGAAGTGTTCATCCACGGCGGGATGTGCGTCAATTATTCGGGACGATGCACCTTAAGCAACGAAATGACCTTACGCGACGCGAACCGGGGCGGATGCGCCCAATCCTGCCGCTGGAAATACCGGCTTTATCGTGACGGCATCGAAATCTCCGATCCGAATCGACTCTATTCGATGAGTTCGAAAGACCTGATCGCAGCGGTCGAACTTCCGACCTTGATGAAAACCGGGATTCGGAGCCTCAAGATTGAAGGACGGATGAAATCAGCCTATTATATCGCGGTCGTGGTCGACGCTTACCGGAAACTGATCGACGCGATCGATGCGGGAGAAGATGAAACGACGGCGGTGAACGCTTGCCTCGACCTGCTGAAGCGTGCCGATAACCGGGGGACCGACAACGGCTTCTTCCAAGGCATCCCGCATGCCGATCATCACCTCTACGGGAATGACGGGGAAGGCATCAACCAGGAATTCGTGGCGAGTGTCAAAGATACGTTGCCGAGTGGGAAAGTCCGCATCATTCTGCGCAACAATCTGCGGCGCGGAATCGAACTCGAAGTCGTGAGTCCGCATCATCCTATCCGCAGTTTCGTCTTGGATACATTGGAAAGAAAAGGTGTCGTCATCGACATCGCGAATATCCCGATGGAAGTCCTGGAAATCACCGTGCCGTTTGCGGTCGAACCCGGCGATTTCCTTCGCAAGAAAGGAAGTTAACATGGAAGAACTCTGCTTCGAAGGGGCGCTGTCGGTCAAATCCGTCATCAATCATCGCGCCCGGACTGTCAAGGAAGTCTGGATCGACAAATCCAAAGACACCAAGGACATCGACTATATCGTCAACCGCTGCAAGTCCCGGCATATCGCGCTGCGCCGTGTCGATGCGGAAATGCTGGCGAAAAAAGCCAAAGGGAAGACCCACGGCGGCATCATCGCGTTCGCATCGCCGCGCATCTATGACAAACTCGAGGATCTGAATCTGCCGGAAATCCCGTTTCTGGCTTTGATCGAAGGGGTCGAGGATCCGTTCAATCTGGGTTATTGCATCCGTACTTTGCGTGCCGCCGGCTGCGACGGGATTTTCCTGTCGAAGCGCGATTGGACTTCCGCCGAGGAAACGCTTATGAAATCCAGCGCTGGAACTTTCGACGAACTGCCGATCCTGCAATCCGACGATCTGGGCGAAACGCTCAAAACACTCAAAGAACAGGGTGTCAAGATCATCAGCGCTTTGCGTACCCCCTTCAGTAAACCGATGACGTCAGTCGATCTGACCCAGGGATTGCTTTTATGCATCGGCGGCGAACTGCGCGGATTGTCCCGCGCCGTCGTGGATGCGACCGACATTTCGATGGTCATCCCGTATCCTTCCAACACCAAGGTCGCGCTCAACGCGGTCAGCGCGACGGCCGTGCTCGCTTTCGAAGTCGTCCGCCAGCGTACGCCGAAGGTATAATTATCCGCTTGCTTATTTATGAAAATTTTCAGAGAGCTCCCCTATACAAGGGGGGGCGGGTTTGCTATAATGTGTCAAAGCTTTACGATGTATAGTCCGCAACGCGCGCGGACGTCTCTACCCGCCAGCCTGTCGGCGGACTACCTCGGAAGTGTTTTTTTATAAAAACACGCCGGGAACGTAAGCTTTTTGTTTCAAAGGGAGGAAAAACATGGAACTGTTGAATCTGAAAGTACAGCGCGATCTCTTCAACGCCAAGATCGAGGCCGATCTGGTGCTTTTGAATGTGAATGTGCTGGATCCTTTCCAAGCCGAATTCCGTCTCACGGATCTAACCATCCATCAGGGAAAGATCGTCGCAATGAAGGCGCTGCGTTCGAAAAACATCCTTGATATGCATGGATCGTATGCTTCTCCGTTGATGAGTGACGCGCATATGCATATCGAATCGACCACCGTACTGCCTTCGGAATTAAACGATTTTCTGATTCCGAGGGGAGTAGGGATGTTGATTGCCGATCCGCATGAAATCGCGAATGTCGCCGGGACCCAAGGGATCGATTTCATCCTGGCCGCCAGCGAGAATCTGGAATTGGATATCCGTGTCATGCTTCCTTCCTGCGTACCTTCCACCGCCTTCGAACACTCCGGCGCGATCCTGAAAGCCGCCGATCTGCAACCGTATCTGAGCCATCCGCGCGTTTTGGGACTGGCCGAGGTCATGGATCGGGAAGCGGTGCGCTTCGATGACGATATGCTGGAGAAAATAACCAATACAAGAATGGCAGGGAAAAAGATCGACGGACATGGCTCGAACCTGGAAACCGAAGATCTGGACCTCTACAGTATGCTCGGTATTCTGACGGATCATGAATGCGTCAATGCCGAACAAGCCCTCGCCCGTATCAGCCGCGGATTCCATGTGCTGATCCGCGAAGGGACCGTCACCAAGAATCTGAGTGCCTTGCTGGAGGCTGTCACACCGAAGAATTTCCGTCGTTTCTGCTTCTGCACCGATGACAAACATCCGGATGATCTGCGGATCGAAGGGGGCGTGGATGCCGTGGTCAGACAAGCGATCGCGTTGGGATTGGATCCCGCGATGGCCCTTACCATGGCGACCTTGAACCCGGCGGAATGTTACCGGTTGGAAGGGAAAGGTGCATTGGCACCCGGCTACGACGCGGATTTCTTTTTGTTTGACGATCCGCTGAACATCGATCCGACCCGCGTCTATAAAAACGGCATCGTGGTCGCATC
The DNA here is from genome assembly GCA_049684955.1 of Erysipelotrichaceae bacterium. GTDB lineage: Bacteria > Bacillota_I > Bacilli_A > Erysipelotrichales > Erysipelotrichaceae > GWE2-51-13. Next base: position 7,425 of record JBAVGP010000209.1, on the reverse strand, counting down.
CGACCATCAGATCCATGTCGAGCGCAAGCAGTATGAAAAGCTTTCCGCTTCGCTTGGGCATTCGATCAATTTCGCACCCTTTACACAGAAGGATCTGGCGATCTGGCTCTATCCCAACAAACAAGCCCGCGTCATGAACGTCTTGCCGGGCAATGTGCTGACCAGACTTACCATCGAAACAAGCGCGGTCGACAAAAATGGATTTTATCAGTGCGACCCAGAGCGCGATCTGGCGAAACTGTGCGTGATCGAACGTCATCATGCCAGCGGGAATATCGGTTGCTGCCCCGTCAAAGGATTCAAATTAAACAAAGGCGCCATCGGATCCAGCGTCGCCCATGACAGCCATAATCTGGTGATCGTCGGGACTAACGACGAAGACATCGTCGCGGTTGCTGATGATTTGCGGCGGATCGGCGGCGGCTATGTCGTCGTGAGTGAAGGCAAAGTGCTTGCTTCCGTGACTTTGGAAATCGGCGGTCTGATGAGTTCGTCGAGTCTGGACGAAGCGCTGGATGAATGGAAGAAACTTCATCTCGCATTCAACCACATTTCCGATATGAAAGAGTTCAATCCGTTCTTGATGTTGTCGTTTATGTCATTACCCGTGATTCCCGAAGTGAAATGCACCGATATCGGTCTGATCGATGTCGTGCGCGGGAAAGTCCTGGATATCGCGGTTTATGAGGAGGAAAAATAAATGGATACCTTACATGGCAAAGTGATCAAAGAAGGGTATACGTTCGACGATCTGATGCTGGTACCGGCTTTCTCCAAAGTCGTGCCCGCGAAAGTCGTCTTGTCGACCCATCTGACAAAGAAAATATTGTTGAAAATCCCTGTTTTGTCGGCGGCGATGGATACCGTCACCGAAGACATCATGGCGATCGCACTGGCGAAAGCGGGCGGCTTGGGTTTCATCCACAAGAACCTGACCATCTTTGAACAAGCCGCGATGGTGAAACGGGTCAAAGAAACACTCGTCGAATCAAGCGCGGAAGCAGCAGTCGACAAGCAGGGACGGCTTTTGGTCGGAGCTGCCGTCGGCGTCGGCGAAAAAAACCTTGAACGTGTCAAAGCTCTGATCGCAGCCGGTGTCGACATCATCGCGGTCGACAGCGCGCATGGTCATTCCGAAGGTGTCATCGAACAAGTGCGCACCATCCATAAACTCTATCCCGATTTGGATCTGGTCGGTGGGAACATCGTCACCGCCGAAGCGGCGATGGCGCTTATCGATGCCGGGGCGAATGTCCTGAAGGTCGGCGTCGGTCCGGGTTCCATCTGCACCACGCGCGTCGTTTCGGGCGTCGGCGTACCTCAGCTGACCGCAGTCAACGATGTCTATCAGATCGCGAAAGAGCACAATATCGGCGTCATCGCGGATGGCGGGATCACCGTTTCCGGCGATATCGTCAAAGCGTTGGCAGCCGGCGCCGATGTCGTCATGTTGGGCGGATTGTTGGCAGGCTGTGAGGAAACGCCCGGCGAAGTCATCGAAGTCTACGGGAAACGGGTCAAGAATTATGTCGGGATGGGCTCGCTCAGCGCCATGCAGCGCGGATCCAGCGACCGTTACTTCCAAGGCGGCCAGACCGAACTGAAGAAACTGGTGCCGGAAGGCATTGAAGCGACTGTCTTCTATAAAGGTCCGATCCATGATGTGCTTTATCAGATGATGGGCGGCCTGCGTTCCGGGATGGGCTATTGCGGATGCAAAACCATCGAAGAACTGAAGATCAACGCGCAATTCGTGAAGATCACCAATGCCGGACTCAAAGAAAGCCATCCGCACAACGTGGAGAACGTCAAGGAGGCACCGAACTACCGTGGCCGATAAAATCGTCGTATTGGATTTCGGCAGTCAATATAACCAGTTGATCGCCAGAAGGATCCGTGAAATGGGCGTCTTCAGTGAATTGAAGCCGCATACGATTTCGATGGATAGTCTGAAATACGATCCCGAAATCAAAGGCATCGTGTTTTCCGGCGGTCCCAATTCCGTCTATGATCCGGAAGGGCTGTTAGTCGATCCGGCGATCTACCATCTGGGCATTCCTATTTTAGGCATCTGTTATGGGATGCAACTGATGGCCTATCAATTAGGCGGCAAAGTCGAACCGGGACTGACCCGCGAATACGGGAAGAACACGATCGATATCACCATCCCCAATAACCTGACGATCGGACTGCCGTCCCACCAGCAAGTCTGGATGAGCCATGGCGACCATGTCGCAGAATTACCGCAGGGTTTCATCGTGAACGCCCGCAGCGAAGCCGGTATTCTGGCGATGATCAGCGACGAAAGCCGCAAACTCTATGGCCTGCAGTTCCATCCGGAAGTTCGCCATACCGTCCATGGCAACGACCTTCTTCACAATTTCGTTTTCGATATCTGTAAGGCCGATAATAATTGGCAGTTGGGCACCTTTATCGACCAGCAGATCAACAAGATCCGCGCCCAGGTCGGCGACGACGAAGTGCTCTGCGCGCTCTCGGGCGGCGTCGATTCATCGGTCGTCGCAGCCTTGTTATACAAAGCCATCGGAAGCAAACTCACCTGTATGTTCGTCGATCACGGATTGCTTCGCCTGAACGAAGCCGACGGGGTCGTGGATACCTTCGAGAAACAATTCGGGATCAAACTGATCAAGATCGACGCACGTGAGCGGTTCATGAACCGCTTGGCCGGCGTCATCGACCCCGAAACCAAACGCAAGATCATCGGCGAGGAATTCATCCGCGTCTTCGAACAGGAATCCTCCAAACTCACGCAAGTCAAATGGCTTGCGCAGGGGACGCTATATACCGACATCATCGAATCCGGCACCGCCACCGCCCAGACCATCAAGTCGCATCACAATGTCGGCGGCTTGCCGAAAACGATTCAGTTCGCCCTGATCGAGCCCTTGAATCTGTTGTTCAAGGACGAAGTGCGGGCGCTGGGACTGCTGCTTGGCTTAAGCGAGGAAATCGTGATGCGTCAGCCGTTCCCGGGTCCGGGACTGGCCATCCGCATCATCGGGGATGTCACCGAAGAAAAGCTGGATATGGTACGTCGCAGTGATTTCATCCTGCGGGAAGAAATCAAGAACGCCGGACTTGACCGCGAAATCTGGCAGTACTTCACGGTATTGACCAATATCCGTTCGGTCGGCGTCATGGGCGACCAGCGTACCTATGATTATGCCTTGGGCATCCGTGCCGTCACGTCGATCGACGGGATGACCGCTGATTATGCCCGCATTCCATACGATGTCTTGGATATCGTCGCACGCCGCATCGTCAACGAAATCCGCGGTATCAACCGCATCGTCTACGATGTCACATCGAAGCCGCCCGGCACGATCGAGTGGGAATAGATATACAACGCAAAACACCCCGGAGAATTCTCCGAGGTGTTTTTTAGTATCAGTTTACGATGACTTTGCCGTCTTCCAACACGCTGATCGACATACCATCATGGACATAGGCGAGGAACTCGTCGCCCAGATTGTCGACGACCGGCATGACCACGTCATCCAGCCATACGCTTGCCAGGATGGCGCCGGCGGCTGCCAACGAATCGATCGGACCGGAGAACAGCAGACAAGCGGGTTGGCGTTTCATCGACGTGGCGCAATAGAGCACCAGTCCGCCGGTGGTGGAACCGATCGTTTGAGGTAAGCAGAGTGCTTTGCCGGCCATCTTCTTGCCATAGAGATCGGGATTGTTTTGATCACCGCAGGTCGCGGTCTTATCACCGAACTGCAAAGCTTTCTGGAACGATGCCAAGGTATTCAGACCCTGATGTGTGACCAGTGCTTCGGCTTGGATCGTACCGGGTGTGATGACGCGTCCTTTGAACTCTCTCATCTCAGTTGCCTCCTTGCGTGATCTGCTGCAGGATCTCGGCTTCGGTGTAATAACGGGACGTGGTATAGGTGCGCAGTTTATTGCTGGAGGTGATGACCGGCATCTTGGCGCTCAACGGATTGTTCATATACATGAGCGGGCAGATGTAGGAAGTGATCACGCCGGTTTCTTTCAACCGCGATGCATAAGCGGTATTTTCGAATTCCTTCAGTACCGCGGGTGCCGCGGTGAAGACGGTCGGGATGAGCACTTTTCTATTACCTGATTTTTTCAGGCTTGCTTCGACACGATCCGTCCAGTCCTTCATCTGTTGCAAACTCATATGCGGACAACCCAGGAAGCAGAGTTTCGGTGTCGCATCGGCATTCTTCCAGATGACGGGATAATTGTTTTTGACACGCAGCAGTTCAGCGTCGTCGATGACATAGACCTTGGCATTATCCTTGATCAGACTTTCACCCAGTTCCTGAGCTTCGGGCGTCAGATTGGCGATGTGGTAGAGTCCGACCGCGCCGTTGGACGCCGTAGCGGCGCCAAAATCTTTGAGATAGGTGCAGGCGGCATCATCCAATGTGTTTCCTAACCATTGATCCAAGCCTTTGACATAGGGGACTTCTTCCATCACTTTGAGTCCGATGGCCGAGCCCAACAACTGCGCTTCAGGTTTCTGGCTGGTTTTCACTTCGATGATCCAGGATGCTTTGCGTCCTTCATCCGTCAGCAAGCCGAAGCAGGGGACGTAACCAAGGATCGATCCCATCAGGTCGATGATACCTGAATTACGGTTGCAGCGTGCTCCGAGGACGGAGTTCGCGTAGACGACGGCCGATGATTCGGACCATGACAGGATATCGCCTTTACGGGGCTTGTTTCCGACTTCGTCCATATAGCAGGTGCAGGTGAAGGCGTCCGTATTCATCAGACCCATTTTCTTCAATTGTTCTTCATAGAAGTCCTGCTTCGAATACATCAAGTGATTAAATACGATGTTCTGCAGGAAACTGCTGGGCACATATTTGTCGAGCGGGCGGGGATCGACCGAGAATTTCTGTTTGGAGATCGCCCCGGCACGGATGAGTTTCTCCATCAGTTCGTAGACCGGTTTCAACGATCCGATTCCGAACGAAGTGACCAGATGATTGTATTCGCTGGTGACCGGAATCATCGCATCGGCATCGAAGGCGTTTCCGTACATGACCAGGGATTTCATCACTTTCGCGAAGACATCGCCTTTGGATCCGTTCAGGATCGCGGTTTGTTCGTCGGTGAGGCGCATCATAGGTTGCGCCCTTTGCGGTAAGCGCCGCGCACCGCTTCAAAGACGCGTGCGCCTTTCAGGCTGTCGCCGATATTGTAGATTTCGTCAGCGGCATGTTGGGCGACACATTCGTAATAGAGTTCGTTCTGACTGCGGCTGCCGGTCGCGATGACGACCGCGTCGGCTTTCAGTTCGCGCACTACGGTTTCGTTTTTGACCGCACGCAGTTTGTCCATCGGATTCTCGATGTTTTCAGGCAAAATCGGGGACCAGGTGATATACGGGTTGGGCACATGCTTGTGGATGTTCTGCTCGACCAACACCTTGCCATCCGTAATCTTCTTCAAGGTCGTCATATTCAGCAATTCGACGTTGGCTTGTTCGAGATAATGGATCAGATGACCGCGATTGGCGGTGCAGGCATGATTCATGATGTATTTATCCATTTCGACGACTTTGACTTGCTTGTTGAGTTCGTAAGTCAGATAATAGGCGACTTCCGCGCCGACGACTCCGCCGCCGATCACGACGACATCCTTCGCATTCTTGATGAGACTTGCATCGTTGAGGATGGAAATGGCGCTGAAGACCTGCTTGTTGTCGATGCCTTCGACCGGGGGATTGACCTGACGCGCTCCGTTGGCCGTCACGATCACATCATATCCGCCATTCTTCAAATGTGCCGCATCGGCACTCGTATTCAGGTAGAGTTTGAAATCACTGTTTTCCTTCATTGTGTCGACACAGCCGACCAGCCAGTCCAAATAGTTTTTGATTTCGTATTTGATCAACGGTACGCTGCCCGGCACGACGACGCCGCCGAGTTTGTTTTCCTTCTCGTACAAGTCGACGCGATGGCCTCTGGCAAGCAAGGTTTCGGCCATCGTGATGCCGGCCGGACCGGCGCCGACGATCGCCACTTTCTTCTTGACGGTCGCCAAAGGGATCTCGGAAGTATATTCTTCCTCGAACGCCGTTCTGGGATTGATCGCGCATTGGGGATGACCGCCTTCGACGAATTCGTTCAGGCAGCCTTCCTGGCAACCTATACAAGGACGAATGGATTTGCATTTGCCCGCATACGCTTTATTGGGCCATTCGGGATCAGCTAAAAGGGGACGGCCCAGCATGACCATGTCGCACTTGTCATCACGCAGGGCTTGTTCCGCCATGTCGGGATAACCGAGTTTGCCGACCGCTACGACCGGGACTTCAAGACCTTTATTCGATATGATATCGTTTGCGGCGAAGTAGTCCTTCGCTATTTTGGCGATATCCAGGTAACAGCCCGAAGGCATCGATGAAGGGGGATGGGGAAGCCACCAGTTGTCATAGCAGCCAAGATCGACATCGAACATATCGACGCCGGCTTTGACGAGTTCCTTCATATAGTCGAGCGTCTGTTGGACGCTGCGTTCGTTCTTGAATTTCTTCATGTAGGTCTTATCCATCCAATTATCAGCGTAGGTCGCATTCAGCATCAGCGACAAGTCGATGCGGTATAGTATCGGGAAATCAGCCCCGACGCGGCGACGGATTTCCGTGATGCAGTCCAGTCCGAAGTTCATCGGATTGGCATAGCGCCCCAGGGAACGCCGGTTGAAGGCTGTGTTGGTCAATTGTTCCATCAGGTAACCTTCATGACCATGCAGGTAAACCCCGTCGATATTGGCTGCTTTGGCGTCTGCGGAGCCTTGTCCGATGTTTTTGACGATCTGTTTGATACTATGGTCGCTCAAAGGCAGGCAGGGGATATCCTTGATATACCAGTTCGGATTGAAGCTGGAGCTGCGCGGGAACTGCATGCGGCTCACCAGGCATTGGGGATTGCCGACCCGTCCCAAGCCCGGGGTCAGCTGGATGAAGAAGTGTGAACCGTGGGCATGGCAAATCGCCGCCAGATCGCGCCATCCCGCAAACACCGTGCGGCTGCGGTCGATACGCGGGAAATAGGTCAGTTTGTCGGTTTCGTACAAACTCTTGTCTTGTTTATAGGATACCGGGACCAAACCCGAAGTAATCAATCCGACCCCGCCTTTGGCCCGTTCCTCGAAATACTTTAGCATCTTTTCGTTGGGCCGTCCGGTCTCGTCGCACATGCAGATGTTTCCCATCGGGGCCATCACAAGACGATTCTTCAAGGTGAGGCGGTTCACGCGGATCGGACTGAAGGTCTTGTCGTAAGGGTACAGATTGTTGGTCATTTTCGGCAGTTCAAAGCCTTTGTTCCACCAATCCGCATAATCGGTATGCAACTGAACTAGTTTTTTTTCATAATCCATAAATTTGCTCCTTTCGCGCAGCACAAACGC
>JBAVGP010000208.1:0-2514 GCA_049684955.1 Erysipelotrichaceae bacterium | reverse complement strand
ATGGAGGAAGTCGCTTCGTCCAGAATCAGGATCTTGGGATCCGCGAGGACGGCACGTGCGATATTCAGCAATTGTCTTTGTCCCTGCGACAGCTCGTTGGCATCGAAACGCAGGACGGTGTTATATCCTTCGGGAAGCTTGTTGATGAAGGAATGCGCATAGGCCAGTTTGGCGGCTTCGATGCATTCTTCGTCGCTCGCTTCCGGTTTCCCGTAGCGGATGTTGTCGAAGATCGTGCCTTCGAACAAATGCGTATCCTGCAGCACCATGGCCAGATGTTTTCTCAGCGAAGTGCGGGTGTAGTCTTTGATATTCTTGCCGTCGATCGAGATCGCTCCGGAAGGAATATCGTAGAAACGGGAGATAAGATTGGTGATGGTGGTCTTGCCGGCGCCGGTCGATCCGACGATCGCGATTTTCTGGCCCGGTTTAGCATAGAAGGATACATCGCGCAGGACCGGTTTATCGGGGACATAACTGAAATCCACATGGTCGAAGCGGACATATCCGTCGGTATGTTCGAGTTGTATCGCATTAGGCTCATCGACTTCCACATCCTGCTTCAACACTTCAAAGATGCGTTCGGCGGCCGCAAGACCCGCCTGTATGGTCGTATATTGCATCGCGACGTCGTTGAGCGGGCGGCTGAATTGACGTGTACTGTTCAAAAACGCACCCAACGTGCCGATACTGAGGCCCGCCGTCACCGCGAGGTAACCTCCGACCGCGGAGATGATCGCATAGTTGACCGAGTTCAGGTTCATCATGAAGGGAATCATCAAGCCTGCCCATGATTGCGCACGGACCGCTTGGTTGCGGTAATTCCCGTTGAGACCATCGAAGATATCCAAAGCGGCTTGTTCATGTCCGAACAGCAGATTGACTTGCTGACCTTCCATTGTCTCTTCGACGAAGCCGTTCAGATCAGCGATCGCTTCCTGTTGGCGTTTGAAATACTTGCGGCTGGTCTGCACGATGATATTGATCAGATAGGAGAAGATCGGTAAAGCGACCAGCGTGATGATCGCCAGTTGCCAGGATAGATAAAGCATCATCAAGATCGTACCGACCAGCATCGAACTGCTGCTGACCAGCGAGGCGATCGAATTCGTGATGGAATCGCTCAACAAGTCGATGTCGTTGGTGAAGTAGCTCATCATTTCGCCATGCGTCCGTTGGTCGAGGTAGCCGGCCGGCATGTGCAGGACGCGGTCATAAAGGTCCTTACGCAGACGGTAGACGGTATCCTGCGAGATCTGGACCATCAGCTGCGATTGCAGCCAGGACAAGAATACCTGCAAGGCATAGATGCCGCCTAAGACGATCAGGAATAAGCTTAATTGTTTGAAGAAGATCTGCAGTGTGATCTGTTTGTCCAAGGTCTGCTGGATCATCATGAACAGAGGGCGGATCGCATACGTCCCCGCCAAACCACATAACGTGGAAAACAAGGATGCCACGATGACGATGATCAGATGCCGTTTGCTTTTGCCCAGATAATCAAGCAACTGCTTCAGCGTCGATCTGACCGATTTCGGTTTGGCCCCCGAGAAGTTGGCCCCTCTTCCAGGCATGACGCCGGTATGGCGCGTCGGTTGGCTGCTCATGTCAGACCCCCCTCTGCGCTTGGGAAGCAACGATTTCCTGATAGACATCATTGGACTTCAAGAGTCCGGCATGCGTATCGTAACCGACGATTTTCCCGTCATCGAGCACTAAAATGCGGTCGTAATCTTTGATCGTCGAGATTTTCTGCGCAATCATCAAGATCGTTTTGTCCGCATAGGTTTCTTTCAATTGTTGTTTCACCAAAGCTTCGGTCGCACCATCCAAGGCGCTCATCGAATCGTCGAACACCAGAATCGGAGCATCTTTCACCAAAGCGCGGGCGATGCAAAGGCGTTGCTTCTGTCCGCCGGAGAAATTCGCTCCGCCTTGCTGGACCAAGGTTTCGAGTTGTTTATCCGAATGGCGGATGAACGGTTCGATCCCCGCGGCAAGCAAAGCGTGCCACAGTGTTTCTTCCGAAGCAGCGGGGTTTCCCCATCGCAGGTTCTCAGCCACATTTCCGCTGAACAAGACATTCTTCTGCGGGACGAGCGCGACTTGGGCGCGCAGATAGGAAAGATCCATCGCATGGATGGAGACATCGTCCAAGCGGATTTCCCCCGCGTCGATGTCGAGCAGACGGGTCAGACAACGGATCATCGTCGTCTTCCCGCTGCCGGTCGAACCGATGATCCCGATATGTTCACCGGCTTTCACATCGAAGCTCAGATGCTCGAGATCGTATTCGCTTGAAGCTTGGGAATATTTGAAGGACACATCGCGGAAACTCAGCTTCCCTTTGATTTCCATCGGACGTAAAGCAACCGCAGGATTGCGGATTTCTGGGGTCGTATCCAGAATCTCGGCGATACGGACGAACGACGCTTTGGACCGTGAGAACATCGTCAAGGTCATCGACAACATCATCATGGAGTTCAGCGTGAAGACCATATAGTTGATGAAAAC
>JBAVGP010000207.1:0-2005 GCA_049684955.1 Erysipelotrichaceae bacterium | reverse complement strand
CCCACAGCAACGATCGTCAACGCTGGCAACGTGCTCACATGGCCACTTTTGAAAATCACCGGCTCTGGTTTGGTTGATATCACGCTGAACGGAGTCAACTTTACGTACAACTTCGACACCGCCTTTGTCTATCTTGAATGTGCCCAGGGCAAGAATCGCAATGCGTATTTCGGAACAGACCGCAAGAACCGGAGGAAGACAGGTAGCTGGCCATATCTTAGTCCAGGTAATAATTCCTTGACGGTCAACAGTGGAACGGTCACTGAGATCGTCGTCACGAAACGGTCGCGATTCCTATGATGAACGATATCTATGCGTTCTTACCCTCAGATTCAGTATTCACTTCGAACGGGGAGCGCCCGGTCCAACCATCGAAAGCGATCGAACGCAAAGATAAGGACACTTGGGAAGTTGAGGTCGAAGTCGAACTAGACTATGCGGATGTTTTCCGACAGGATTACATTCTTTTTATGAAATCACAGTACGGTTATCAACCGTTTCGAATCAATAATGTTGAGACCCTTAGCAAGTCTTATCTAGCGACATGCAAGCATATCGGATTCGATATCTTGAACCACTTCATTCCTTTGGCAACTCCGCTCGAATTGAATTGCCAGGATGCGATGCAATATGTCCTAGATCGGGCGTTGCCAGCATGCCCATTTACTGTTTATTCAGATATTACCGAGATCAAGACACTAACCGTCGAAAACATGAGTCTCTATGATGCGATGGTGACACTAACAGAAGCCTATGGAGGGTTCCTTGACTTCGATGGATTTCAATTACGGATCATGATGGATGAAGGGGAGGACCGTGGGGAAACCATCGAATACGGAAAGAACCTGATCGGCGCGACTGTTACTGAAAACTGGGACAAGGTAGTCACAGACCTGATGCCTGTCACGACAAGCGGCCTCTATCTACCAGGCCTATGGCTATATTCAGAGATCGTCTATGATCGTGCTTATGCGCGAAGAGTTGAATTTGAAACCGATACGGTTGAAAACTTAGCCTTTTTGGCGCCACTTTATTTAGCGCGATTTGAAGTTCCGAGAATCAATTATGATGTTAAATCAGAGGTCCTGCAAGGCGTTTATCGCGGGGATATCATCAAAATCATCGCACGTCAGTTCACTATACAAACTGACGTCATTTCTTATGAAAAGGATTTGCTTCGAGATAAAACCATCGCCTGTGAGTTTGGAAACTTTCGGAACACCTTACGCAGCTTCTTTGGAAACCTGCGCGGAGACATCGAAGCTGCAGCCGTCAAACGGTCTCAATTGAAGATAAACGAGACAAATGGACTAATTGAAGCCATTGCCAATGATATCGTTCTGATCGCCGGCGATATAACGGATTTAGCCGCGGGATCAACAGTCATTGAGTCGAAAATTGATGGAGTGACGATTACCGTAATCCAACAAACCGATGCCTTGAATAATCTTCAAAGTGACGTTGATGACAATGCGGCAGCCATCAACGATACCTCTGAAGCGGTGGCGCTTCAGAAGAGCTACTACAATTTTGGCGATGCCTTGACAATGGGCCGAAATGACAGCCCCGCACAGATCCGGATGGAAATTGATACGGATAGTAAGCCGAAAGTAACCATTACGGATGGATACAACGAGACGGTGACAATCAAATCAAACAGTGTGAAGACACCGAACATCGAAGTGACAGAGTCCGCCATCATTGGAAATCACAAAGTTCAGAAGCTGACCGGAAGCCTCACCGTCACATTGTTTTTACCCATCTAGAAAGGGGATGTCCGAATGGCTCTCGCAATCTCATCTGCCGTCGCAATCAATGATTCGGCATCCTCTTATAACGTCACAGTCACCGGCAAGCTCGTTTCCGGATCCTTGGTCATGCTGGAAGCCTACATTAACGGCGTACTTGTTGGGAGTGGGGTTACGTATGGGACAACCGGAACAATCACAGGGATCACGCCGACTGAAATCTATGCAAACGGTCAGGGTCACTCATTAACCAACGG
>JBAVGP010000206.1:0-10999 GCA_049684955.1 Erysipelotrichaceae bacterium | reverse complement strand
GCGTCACCCTCACCCAGAACGGGCTGGATTTCGCGGCGACCGGTTCGCATCTGAAATTCGACGGTTATCTGAGAGTCTACAGCGAATACGAACAGACGAAAGACCGCATGCTGCCTGAACTTGGCGAAGGCGAAAAACTCGACAGTAAGTCCGTGGAAGGCAAACAGCACTTCACGGAACCGCCGTTGCGTTACAGTGAAGCGCGTCTGATCAAAGCGATGGAAGAAAAAGGCATCGGCCGTCCGTCGACCTATGCGACCATCATCGATACGCTCCAGCAACGCATGTATGTGACGTTGGAAAAGCAGGGGACGCAGAAGACCAAGATGTTCATCCCGACCCCCCAAGGCATTTTAACCGACGAACAATTGGAACTGCATTTCCCGAGTGTCATCAACGTCGGATATACCGCCGAGATGGAGAACGAACTGGATGAAATCGCTGACGGGAAGCGTGATTCGATCACATCCTTACGAACTTTCTACGATACGTTCTCCCCACTGATCTCCAAAGCCAATGCGGATATGGAGAAGAAGGCTCCCGAACTGACCGGCGAGAATTGCCCGGATTGCGGGAAACCGTTGGTTTTCAGAGCCGGACGTTTCGGCCGCTTCATCTCCTGCAGCACCTATCCGGAATGCAAATACACCGCCAAGATCGCGAGCGACAAGCCCGCCGCCGAACTGACGGACAAGATCTGCCCGGAATGCGGCAGCTTCCTGGTCAAACGTAAGAGCCGCTACGGCCGTTTCTTCTACGGCTGCAGTTCATTCCCCAAATGTAAATACCTTGAGAATATCCCCTATAAAAAGAAGAGCGACGAAGCGGAGGAAGCATGAAGGCCGTCCATGTGATCGGTGCCGGTCTGGCCGGCAGCGAAGCGGCATGGCAGCTGGCCAAGCGCGGCATTCCTGTCATCCTGCATGAAATGCGGCCGGTGAAGACATCACCCGCCCATCATACCGAGGGTTTCGCGGAACTGGTCTGTTCGAATTCGCTGCGCTCCAATCAAGTAAACAATGCCGTAGGTCTCTTGAAACAGGAACTGCGGCTTTTGCATTCGCTCATCATGGAAGCGGCGGATGCCTGCAGCATCCCGGCCGGCAGCGCATTGGCCGTCGACCGTAAGGCGTTCTCCGACTATATCACGCAGAAAATCAGCGCCCATCCGCTGATCACGATCGTGCGCGAAGAAGTGACAAACATCCCCGAAGTACCTTGCATCATCGCGAGTGGTCCGCTGACTTCCGATGCGCTGAGTGAATCCATCAAAGCGTTCATCAAATCGGACGCGCTTTATTTCTATGATGCCGCCGCGCCGATCGTCGAGAAAGACTCGATCGATTTTTCGATCGCCTATGTCAAATCACGCTACGCCGAAGGGGACGGGGACTATATCAATTGTCCCTTCACCAAGGAAGAATTCGACGCATTCTATGACGCAGTATTGCGTGCTGAACGAGTGAAACTCAAAGAATTCGAGAAGGAAATCTACTTTGAAGGCTGTATGCCATTTGAAGAGATGGCACGCAGAGGAAAACAGACCTTGCTTTTCGGACCGATGAAACCGGTCGGACTTGAACAAGCTGATCAGCGTCCTTATGCGGTCGCCCAGCTGCGTCAGGACGACGCGGCTGCGACCTTGTATAACATCGTCGGCTTCCAGACGCATCTTACTTGGAGTGATCAGAAACGTATCTTCCGTATGATTCCCGGACTCCAGAACGCGACCTTCGCGCGTTTCGGCGTCATGCACCGCAATACCTACATCAATGCGCCGACCTTGCTTTATCCGACCTATCAGACCAAGACGAATCCCGAACTGTTCTTCGCGGGGCAGATGACAGGCGTCGAAGGGTATGTGGAATCCTGTGCCAGCGGCTGCTTAGCCGGCATCAACATGGCCCACCTCCTCAAAGAAAACAAGACCTTATCGCTGGACAACACCTGCATGACCGGGGCGATGGCTGCCTATATCGCCAACGCCAATCCTTTGTCCTTCCAACCGATGAACGCGAATTTTGGTATAATGGTCTTGAAAGAAGCGACCAAACAGAGCGACCGCAAGGAAGCCCTGATGAAACAGGCGCTTGCGCGGATCGAACAATTCGTGCGCGATGATGCGGATGGAACAGGAAATTGAACGCTTTCTAGTCTATATATCCAACAAGAACACGGGTTCGAAACATACGACCGACGCATATGGCCGTGATTTGACCCGTTTTAGTTCGTTTTTACAGGAACAAAGTATTTCTTCATGGAGCGAAGTCGACAAAGACCTCGCCAAACGCTACATCGATTATTTGTGCGGCGACGCGAACAGCTATCTCAAAAGCAGCACCTTAAACCGCAATCTCTCGGGTCTGCGTTCCTTCTTCAATTATTTGGTGCTCAACGGGAAAGTCGCCGCCAATCCTTTCAACCGCATCCGCGCCCCGCGGGGCAGCAAGTTGCTGCCGGACTTTCTCCTCTTCGAAGAGGTCGAACGCTTGTTCGACGCGATCGAGACCCAAACGCCCGAAGGCCGGCGCGATCGGGTGATGTTCGAACTGATGTATGCTTCCGGTCTGCGTGTCGCGGAAACCTCCGCCCTGATGGTCGCCAATATCGACCTGGGGCAGCGCATGCTGCGGATCAAAGGGAAGGGATCGAAGGAACGTTTCGTCCCGTTCTATCCGTCGGTCGGCAACCTTATGAAAGACTATCTCGCAAAAGACCGCCCGTTCTTGCTTGACGGGTCGCGCGACGACCATGTCTTCATCAACAACCGTCACAAACCCTTAAGCGAACGGGGCATCCAGTATCTGCTCGACAAATACGCGCTGCAGGCCGGTTTAAACAAGACCGTCCATCCGCATATGCTGCGCCATTCCTTCGCCACCCACTTGCTGGACAACGGCGCGGACCTAAGGATCGTCCAGGAACTGCTGGGCCATGCCCATCTCAGCACGACCCAGATCTATACCCATGTCACCGTCGACCGTTTGAAAAGCGCCTATTTAAGCGCTCATCCCCGGGCGAAAGACAAGTAACTTGTGGTTGCCCGATAAGCACATCTATGATATTATATTCAGTGGCATCCAAGGATGCACATCGCACATCGGGAATTCATGGATCCGTGCCCAAGAGGGTTATCCGTGTTCGAACCGGTGGAGGACTAACGGAAAGAGAGGACATTAAATGTCAGTCGTATCGATGAAGAAATTGTTGGAGAACGGGAGTCATTTCGGCCACCAGACAAGAAAGTGGAATCCGAAAGTAAAACCGTTTATCTACGCCGCCAAAAATGGTGTTTACATCATTAACCTGGAGATTACCCAAGAAAAGCTCGATGAAGCGTACAACGCAATGCGGGCCATCGCTGAAAAAGGCGGTAAAGTATTGTTCGTAGGGACGAAGAAACAGTCGCAACCCGTCGTATTGGACGAAGCGCTGCGCAGCGGAGCCTTCTATATCAACCAACGTTGGTTAGGCGGAACCTTGACGAACTTCAAAACCATCCAAAAACGTATCCGTCGTCTGCTTGAAATCGAAGAGATGGAAGCCAGCGGAACGATCAACGTCTACACGAAGAAAGAAATCATTCAGATTCGTAAACAAGCCGCCCGTTTGGAAAACTTCCTGGGCGGAATCAAAACCATGATCAAACTGCCGGATGCGGTATTCGTCGTCGACCCCACGGAAGACCACAACGCCGTCGCCGAAGCACGCAAACTGGGTATCCCGGTCTTCGGTATCGTCGATACCAACTGTGATCCTGAGCTCATCGATTACGGGATTCCCGCGAATGACGACGCCATCCGTTCGATCAAACTGATCTGCGGTCTGATGGCCGACGCGATCGTCGAAACCAAAGGCGGTCTGTTAAGTTTCGCCTATTCCGATAAAGACCTCGAAAAAGACGTCACCATGAAGGATGTCATCATCAACGTCGAACAGCAGAACGAAGAAAACGAACGTCGCAGAAGAGCACGTATCGAAGAACGTCGCGCCAGAGAAGACAAAGGACGCCGTTACGGAAGCAACGATCGTTACCAAGGCAGCAGCGAACGCAAGTACCCGCCGCGCGAACCGCGCAATTTCGGTGAACACCAAGCCGCAGCCCCGAAAAAAGCAGAAGAAGTCAAAGCTCCGGTCGTTGTAAAACCGGTCGAATAACATAGGAGGAACTTACATGATTACAGCATCACAAGTTAAAGAATTACGCGAAAAAACCGGTGCCGGTATGATGGATTGCAAGCACGCCCTGGAAGAAACCCAAGGCGACATGAACTTGGCCGTCGACTGGCTCCGTGAAAAAGGCATCGCGAAAGCCGCTAAAAAAGCCGGCCGCATCGCCGCCGAAGGATTGACCCGCTGCAAAATCGAGGGCAATCACGCCGTCGTCTATGAAATCAACTCGGAAACCGACTTCGTCGCGAAAAACGACCAGTTCCTGGAATTACTGGACCTGACCGGCAACGCGCTGTTGGCGGCCGCTCCGAAAACCTTGGAAGAAGCTTTATTAGCTCCGGTCAACAACCGCACGGTCGGCGATTACATCACCGACGCGACCGCGATGATCGGCGAAAAGATCAACCTGCGCCGTTATGAACTCGTATCCAAGACGGATGCGGAAGTCTTCGGCAGTTATATCCACATGGGCGGTAAGATCTCCGTCATCGTGAAATTGAAAGAAGGCGCATCGGCGGAAGTCGCCAAAGACATGGCGATGCAAGTCGCTTCGATGAACCCGAGCTTCATTTCCCGCAAAGATATGCCGGTCGAATACATCGACCATGAACGCAACATCCAACGCGAAATCATCAAGAACGATGAAGCGCTGGCTGCCAAACCGGAAAAAGTCCGCGAGGGCATCATGGAAGGCCGTCTCAGCAAACAACTCCAGGAAATCAGCCTGGTCGATCAAATCTTCTTCAAGAATCAAGACCTTAAAGTGTCGGAAGTCCTGAAAAGCGAAAAAGCCGAAGTTTTAAGCTTTGTCCGCTATCTGGTCGGCGAAGGCATCGAAAAGAAGGAAGACAATTTCGCCGAGGAAGTCGCGCATACGTTTGCCAATTAGTTTTACCGTTGAAGGACACTCCATGTGTCCTTTTTAACAATATCGAGGAGGAAACCCCATGTATAAACGCGTATTACTGAAACTCAGCGGCGAAGCCCTGAGTGGCAAATCCAGCGGATTCGATCCGGTCGTATTGGCGAAGATCGCCAAAGAAATCAAAGAAGTCCAGGAATTGGGTGTCGAGATCGCGATCGTCGTCGGAGGAGGCAACTTCATCCGCGGGAAATTCGCCGAACAACTCGGCATCGACCGCGTCCAGGCCGATTATATGGGTATGCTCGCGACGGTGATCAACGCCATCGCGATCCAAGGCTCATTGGAAAAGATCGGCGTCGAGACACGCGTCCAGACCGCCATCGAAATGAGCAAGGTCGCCGAGCCCTTCATTGTGCGCCGGGCGATCCGCCACCTTGAAAAAGGCCGGGTCGTGATCTTCGGCGCCGGGACCGGAAGCCCGTATTTCTCGACCGACACCACCGCCGCTTTGCGCGCATCGGAAATCAAAGCCGATGTGATCCTGATGGCGAAGAACGGCGTCGACGGAGTGTACGACGCAGACCCGAAATTCAATTCCGAAGCACAGAAATACGACTTGCTTACCTTTATGGATCTGATCAAGCAGGGACTGGGCGTCATGGATACCACCGCGACGTCGATGTGCATGGAAAACGACATCGATCTGATCGTCTTCAACATGAACGAAGAAGGCAATATCAAACGCGCCGTCATGGGTGAAGAGATCGGCACACGCATCACGAAGGAAAGGGCAACCACATGAAAAAACATCTCGATTCAGCCAAAGACAAAATGATCGCCGCCATCGCCCAATACGAGCATCATCTCAGCACGATTCGGACGGGACGCGCATCGACCACCATCCTGGCGGACATCCACGTCGATTACTACGGCGAACCGACGCCGCTGACCCAGATCGGCAGTGTTTCGGTCTTCGAAGGGAAACAGCTGGTCGTCAAACCGTTCGACACACATTTCCTGAAACAGATCGAAAAAGCGATCTTCGAAGCGAATATCGGATATACGCCGCAAAACGACGGATCCGTCATCCGCATCAACATCCCGCCGCTGTCCGAACAAACCCGCAAGGAATTGACGAAACTCACCAACAAGCATGCGGAAGAATGCAAAGTCGTCCTCCGCAACATCCGCCGCGATATCAACGACGGGATCAAGAAAGATGACGAACTTTCGGAAGACGCGGAAAAAGACGCCTTGGAAAAGATGCAGAAACTGACCGACGAATACATCAAAAAAGTGGACGTCATCACCGAAGCGAAAAACAAAGATATCATGACGGTATAACGATAAGCCCACGCAGGTGGGCTTATTTACCATGGAGGCCAAATGGAACCATCCTTCAGACATGTCGCCATCATCATGGACGGCAACGGCCGTTGGGCCAAGAAACAAAACAAAGTGCGTACTTTCGGCCACAGTTCCGGCAGCGAGAACGTGCGTGAGATCGCCATCGCGGCTAATGACTTAGGTGTCGAGGTTTTGACGCTCTATGCGTTTTCGACCGAGAACTGGAAGCGTCCGGCCGAGGAAGTGAACTTCCTGATGAAACTGCCCGAAGTCTTCTTCGCGAAGTTCCTCAAGGAACTCATGGAGAAGAACATCCGCATCCAGACGATCGGCGAACTGGAAGCCTTTCCCGACGATACGCGCGGGGTTTTGATGCGCGCCATCCAGACCACCAAAGACAATACCGGCATGATTCTGTGCTTCGCGATGAACTATGGCGCCCGGCGCGAGATCCTCTTGGCCGCGAAACGTTTTGCGGAAGACCTGAATCATGGTAAAATAAACGCAGAGGCCGATGAGGACACCTTTGAAAGCTATCTGATGACGCATGCTTATCCGCCTGTGGATGTATGCATCCGCACCAGCGGGGAACAGCGTCTCTCGAATTTCCTTCTATGGCAACTCGCTTATGCCGAACTGGTCTTCGTGGACGAAGCCTGGCCGGAGTTCACACCTGGACGATTCAAAGAAGTATTGACGCAGACCGCCCAGCGGGAACGCCGTTTCGGAGGAATATAACATGAAGCAACGCATCATCACCGGACTCGTCTTAGCCGCCATCCTGTTTCCCGCCTTGTATGTGGGAGGGTGGCCTTTGCGCGCGGTGGTGATTTTCTTTTTGACCATCAGCACCTATGAAGTCATCCACGCGACCGGCAAGAAATTCCCGCTCTGGCTGTTGATCGTCTTGTTGGCATCGGTGTTCGTATTGGGCACGATCCAACTGGAATATCTGTTACCCTTGATCATCACCTTGCTGATCGGTCTGTTCATCATCTCGATCCTGAGCGATGTTCTCAAGATCGATGATCTGGCCTATCTCTTCATGATGACATTGGTAATGGCGCTGACCTTGCGCTCGGTCCATGAAATCCAAGCCTACGGTACCCGGATGGTCGTCTATATCGCGTTCATCACCTATGCGACCGATACGACGGCGTATTTCGCCGGCAGTTTCTTCGGCAAGACCAAACTGATCCCGCGCATCTCACCCAAGAAAACGGTCGAAGGATCGATCGGGGGCTGGATCGGCGGTTTTCTGACCGGCATCGGATTCGGGTTCCTCTTCATCCGCTCCATCTCGTTTGAACTGATCCTGGTTTCTTCGCTGATTTTACCGGTGGTCGGCCAATTCGGCGACCTGGCGTTCAGCGCCTTGAAGCGGCACTATAACATCAAAGACTTCGGCAGTCTGTTTCCCGCCCATGGCGGCGTCCTCGACCGCATCGACAGTCTGATCTTCAACCTCTTGTTCTTTTATGTCCTGATGATCTTTTTCCTTTAAGGAGAACGCATGAAAAAAATCGTGATTCTGGGCGCCAGCGGCAGCATCGGCACGCAAACGCTCGATGTTGTACGACAGCATCCGACCCGCCTGACCTGCAGCGGCATCTCGGTCGGGCATAATATCCCATGGCTGCGCGAACAGTTGGCAAGACAGTCCTTTGCGCTTGTCTGCGTCGGTGAAAAAGCGGATGCGGAAAGCCTGCAGACCGAATTCCCGCTGATTCCTTTCGTTTATGGTGAAAGCGGACTTGTCCAACTGGCTACATTGAACGACGCCGATCTGGTGGTCAACGCCTTGGTCGGATTTGTCGGACTGGTCCCGACGATGGCCGCCATCGCACAGGGCAAAGACATCGGCCTCGCGAATAAGGAAACGCTGGTCGTCGCCGGCAAACTGATGACCGCAGCGGCCAAAAAACATAAAGTGAAATTATTGCCGATCGACAGCGAACACTCCGCGATCACCCAATGCCTCAGAGGCAACAACCTAGCCGATGTACAAAAACTGTGGATCACGGCGTCGGGCGGAAGTTTCCGCGCCAAATCCCGCGAACAATTACGCGGCGTCAGCGTCGATCAAGCATTGGCGCATCCCAACTGGTCGATGGGCGCGAAGATCACGATCGACAGCGCAACACTTGTCAACAAAGCCTTCGAAGTGATCGAGGCGCATTGGCTCTTTGATATCCCGTATGCTAAAATAGAAGCGGTCATCCATCCCGAAAGCATCGTCCATTCGATGGTCGAGTATTCGGATGGTTCCGTGATGGCGCAACTGGGTTCGCCCGATATGCGGCTGCCGATCCAATATGTCTTGCTGGGTCCGCGTCGTTTCCCGATCGAAAACCACACCCATCTGAATTTATCCGAAATCGGGAAACTGCATTTCGAACCGATCTCCCAGGAACGCCATCCCTTGTTTTACCGCATCGTAGAGGAAGCGAACCGCGGCGGCAACCGGACGATCGTCGTCAACGCCGCCAATGAAATCGCGGTCGCCGCCTTCCTAAACAAAAAGATCGACTTCATGGCGATTGAGGAAATCATCCTCGCTACGCTGGAATCAATACCCTATTATGATATCAACAGTCTGGAAGACTGTCTGCGCTGCGATGGCGAAAGCCGTGCCGCGGCCCTTAAAAAGATCGGAGACTAACATGGATTTCATCTATTTCGTCGTCGTCCTAGGCATCATCGTGTTCATCCATGAACTTGGCCATCTGATCGCGGCCAAGTCTTTCGGCGTCTACTGTAAGGAATTCGCCATCGGGATGGGACCGCGCATCTTTTCGCTGAAAGGCAAGGAAACCACCTACAGTATCCGCCTGCTTCCGTTGGGCGGCTTTGTGACGATGGCAGGAGAAGAAGGCATCGATGTCGATGACATCCCCGCTTCGCGGACGATCAAAGGCATCAAACGTTATCAACGCATGATCGTCATGCTGGCGGGGATCTTCATGAACATCCTGTTGGCTTGGGTGATCTTCGTGGGCATGTATGCCTTCAACGGGCAAGTCGTGCTCGCTCCCAAACCGATCGTAGCCGGCGTCGTCGCCGATTCACCCGCATCCAAAGCCGGTTTCATCTATGGCGACAAGATCGTCAAACTTTCGTTCAGCGACGGTACGGTCATCGTGCCGAAAGACTTCTATGAAGTCGTCCAATACATCCAACTGTATACCGACCAGACCAAATTCCTGGTCGAACGGGCAGGGAAGACGGTGGAAATCCTCGTTACGCCCGAATACATCAAAGCGGAAAACAGATATTTCGTCGGCTTGAAACTGCCGGACGCGACGGTCAAGAAGATCAATCCGATCCAAGCGGTCGGCTATGGGACTTCGACGCTGGTTTCCGGTGTGGAAGACATCTTCTCGACGCTGAGCAGACTGGTGCGCGGCATCGGACTCAAATCCATCAGCGGACCGGTCGGCATCTTCAACGTGACCTCCCAACAAGCCGCGCAGGGACTTAGTTCCCTGATCGTCTTGGTCGGCGTGCTGTCGCTCAATGTCGGCGTCTTCAACCTGCTGCCCATCCCGCTGTTGGATGGCGGAAGAGTCATGCTGACGGCGGTCGAAATGATCACCCGCAAACCGTTGAATCCTAAACTCGAATCTTTCTTGTTGACCGTGAGCGCCGGACTGATGATCGGTCTGCTGATCCTGGTCACGTGGCAAGATATACTACGTCTGCTGTAAGGAGGCACACATCATGAAAGTCTGCGTTATCGGAGGAGCCGGTTATATCGGCTCGCATGCCGTCTATGAATTGGTCCGCGACAACCATCAGGTCGTCGTCATCGACAATCTTTCGACCGGAAGCAAGGAAGCGGTCCATCCCAAGGCGAAACTCTACATCGGAGACATCACCAAGAAGTCTGAACTATCCGAAATCTTCGCGCTTGAATGCGCGGTGAAGCCGTTTGACGCCGTAATGCATTTCGCCGCCAAGATCATCGTCCCCGAGAGCGTCGAACAGCCGCTCGCCTACTACTATAACAACGTGGAAGGGGTCCGGGTGATGCTGGAGACGATGCGCGACTACCATATCAAGAATGTCATCTTCTCGTCCACAGCGGCCGTCTATGGCGATGTGAAGAAGGATCTGTGCCTTGAAGACGACAATTTATCTCCCATCAACCCCTACGGAGACACCAAACTGGCCTC
The DNA here is from genome assembly GCA_049684955.1 of Erysipelotrichaceae bacterium. Classification (GTDB taxonomy): domain Bacteria; phylum Bacillota_I; class Bacilli_A; order Erysipelotrichales; family Erysipelotrichaceae; genus GWE2-51-13. The sequence continues at coordinate 439 of JBAVGP010000206.1, read as the reverse complement.
CGAAAAGATGATTAAATGGACCTGCGCAGCGTATGATATGAATTACTGTATCTTCCGCTACTTCAATGTGGCCGGCGCCGACGAATCGCTGGAAATCGGACTCATCCGCGACAATCTGACGCATATCATTCCGATCGTCGTCCAGACCGCGCTGGGCATCCGCAAATCCATGGTCGTCTACGGGAACGATTATCCGACCCCCGACGGCACCTGCATCCGCGACTACATCCATGTCGCCGACCTCGCCTATGCCCATGTGCTGGGCGCGAAATACATCGTCGAGCAGAATAAATCGGTCTTGATGAACCTCGGTTCGAATAACGGTTATTCGGTTTTGGACGTCATCCATGAAGTCGAAAAGTTCTATCCCGTCAACTATACTTTCGGTCCGCGGCGTGCCGGCGATCCGGCGAAGCTGGTCGCATCCTCCGCCAAAGCC
>JBAVGP010000205.1:0-3831 GCA_049684955.1 Erysipelotrichaceae bacterium | reverse complement strand
CGTTGGAACTATTGGCGGAAGGGAACACCATCCCTTTCATCGCGCGTTACCGCAAGGAAGTCACCAAAGGCTTGGATGAGGAACAGATCCGTTATATCGACGAACAGTTCCAATATCAGAAGAACTTGGCGAAACGTAAGGAAGACGTCAAACGGCTGATCGTGACGCAAGGGAAGATCACTCCTGAACTGATCGCGCAGATCGACGCCTGCGAGACGTTATCCACGGTGGATGATATCTATCGCCCCTACCAACAAAAACGTAAGACAAGGGCTACGGATGCGGTAGCGAAGGGATTGAAACCCTTGGCCGAATGGATAATGACCTGTCCGAAAACAGGGGATCTGAACTTGGAAGCCAAGAAATATGTGAACGATAAAGTAGAAAGTATCGAAGAAGCCATCCAAGGTGCCAAAGATATCTTGGCTGAAATCGTCAGCGACGATGCGCAATTGCGTAAACGGATACGGGATTATGTCTTCAGTGAAGCCAAAATCAATGTCAAACTCAAGAAGAACGCGGTGGACGAAGAGAAAGTCTACCGGGTCTATTATGCCTACAGCGAGAAATGCTTCATGATGGCGGCCCACCGCATCATGGCGATCGACCGCGGGGAACGTGAAAAGATCCTGGATGTCGCGATGGAATACAACCGCGAACGTTTCGCGAAATACCAGTTGAATATGATGACGCAAGGCAAGGAAACGATTGTCAGGGACGTCCTGGACGAATCGATACGGGATGGTCTGAAACGTCTGGTCTATCCGGCGATCGAACGGGAAATCCGTTCCATCTTGACGGATAAGGCGCAGGAAAAATCGATCGACGTGTTCTCCTCCAATCTGGAACGGCTCTTGTCGCAAGCTCCGATGAGCGGATCGATCATCTTAGGACTCGATCCCGCCTATCGTACGGGATGCAAACTGGCCGTCATCGACGGTACCGGCAAACTCTTGCATATCGATGTCATCTTCCCGCACCCGCCCGTCAATAAGCTGAACGAAGCGATCAAGAAGACGATCGATATCTTGAAGAAGTTCGACGTCAATCTGATCGCCATCGGAAATGGAACGGCCAGCCGCGAATCGGAAGCGTTCATCGCCGAGATATTGCGCACCAATCCGGACATCAAAGCAAGGTATGCGATGGTATCGGAAGCCGGGGCCTCGGTCTATTCGGCCGGTGATTTGGCACGCGAAGAATTCCCGGATCTGCATGTGGAAGAACGTTCCGCCGTATCGATCGCACGCAGACTCTTGGATCCGCTCTCGGAGCTCATCAAGATCGATCCGCAGAGCATCGGGGTCGGCCAGTACCAACATGACCTGGCACCCGCACGTCTGCAGGAACGGCTGGATTTCGCCGTCCTGAAGACCGTCAACCGAGTCGGGGCCGACGCCAATACGGCCAGCGAAGAACTGCTCCGCCATATCGCAGGCTTAAACAAGAACGTCGCGAAAGCCTTGGTATCCTACCGTAATGAAAACGGCAACTTCAAAGCACGCACCGAATTAAACAAAGTCAAAGGATTGGGCGCCAAAGCCTACCAGCAAGCCGCCGGTTTCCTGCGTATCCCGCAGGGGAGCGACGAACTGGACAGGACGGCGATCCATCCTGAAAGTTATGACCTCGCCCGCCGCATCATGCGCGAACTCGGCATCAAATCGTTGAGCGACGAAAACCGCGGCGTAGTCTTATCTACCGCGGACGCTTCCGCTTTGTCGGTACGGCTGAATTCCGACATCTATACCGTGAAAGACATCCTCGCCATTCTGGCGGTGCCTTTCCGCGATTACCGTGAACGCTTCGACGGACCCTTATTGCACAGCGATATCGTCAAGCTCGAAGATCTGAAAGTCGGATTATCCTTGGAAGGCACGGTCCGCAATGTCACCGACTTCGGCGCCTTCGTAGATATCGGCCTTAAGAACGACGGCTTGGTGCACATCTCCAAGCTAAGCAAGGAACGCATCTCCTCGCCCTATGAAAAAGTCGCCGTCGGCGATATCGTCACCGTCACGGTGATCGAAATCGACTTGCAGCGACATAAAGTCTCCTTAAGCATGATCGAACAATAAGGCACGGAAATTTCCGTGCCTTGTTTTAAAACAACGACGTCTGCATCCGTTTCGCTTCCATCTCGAAGACGGGCAGGGGAATCTTGCGGAACGCATCCAGATACTTATCCCCGTCCAGAAGATATCGGTCCACCAGATCCTCCGGGATCAGCAAAGGGGAACGATCATGGACATGGGCGAAATCACCTTCCGCAGAACGGGTCAGGATACTGTAGGAAGCCCGCTCCTCATCGGTATACAAGGCCGCCAGATACATCTTCTGATGGCCGGTCGTGATCAATAGCTTATTCTTCTCTTTGTCCCATTCATAGAAGCCCGCCGCCTTGATGACGCAGCGCCGTTCTTTGATATGTTTCTTGAACATCGGGCTGGTCAATGCCGTTTCACTGCGCGTATTGATCAGAATCCCTTTTTCGTCCCATTTCGGCAGTCCCCAACGCATCACCTTGGGCACCAGCCGGTCGTTTTCCTTCACCAGCACCAACGCCAGGTTGCTCGGCCTTACTTCATCCAGTGCGATGCGGCTGACGACCGTCTCGTCTTCACTTAAAGAAACTTCCTGAAGCCACGATGCGGCTTCCTGATCATCGTCATTCTCACGGAACAAGTATCTTCCGCACATTCATTTGTCCTCCTTTTTTTCGATGAACCAACGGTCTTCCTCCAGGAAGAGATAACGTTGGCTTCCTTGGATCATGCAGGTATAACGGATTCCCGTACCGCCCGCCCTGAGCGACGCGGCACGCGTGATCTGCGTCACTTTGTCTATTTCATATTTTACACCGTTGTTCCAAACGATGTACAACGGTTTGATTTGTCCATCCTTGCGATGATAGGTAACCACATCCACATATTCCTTAAAACTCATTTGAATCACCCCTTAAAGTAGGACTCCGGAAAGATCACATGTTCCTGCTTCGGATTGAACCCGCTCAATAACCGGTCCTCCAACATCCGCAGACGTTGTATGCTGTTGGCTCCGAACCGTCTTCGTATCGTATCGATCGTCTTCTCCAAGGCCAGATTGTCTTCCCGCTCCTGTTGGTTCTGGAAGATCGAAAGCTGCAAGGGCACATCGCCCACGCATAAGTCCGCGGCCTTGATCCCGATGCTGCGCAGCGGCTTTTGGAAATCCACATTCTCCCTGAATAACTTCATCGCCGCCTCCGCGATTTCGCAGCTCAGGTCGCTGGGGCAGGGGAGTTTCATCTGCCGAGTGCAACGCTCCAGATCATTGTCGCGGATCGATACCGCGACCGTCATGCAGCGCAATCCCGCTTCCCGTAAACGTGCCGCGACGCTCTCCGCCAGGACATAGCAGACGATGCGCACATCGTCGATGTTCTTCAGGTCGCGCGGCGCCGTCGTGCTGTTGCCGACCGATTTCACCAGCGGTTCATGCCCGCCCTTCAGCACACAGCTTTCTTCCAGCCCGTTGGCGAACGTCCAGATATACTCGCCCCATTTACCGAACTTGCGCTTCAGAATCTCGATGTCGTAGCGTGCGCAATCGCCGATGGTGTAGATCCCCAGACTGTGCATCTTGACCGTCGTCGCCCGTCCGACATACAATAAATCCTCGATCGGCAAGGGAAAGACGATCTCTTTCATATTCTGACGCGTGATCACGGTCGTCGCGTCCGGCTTCTTATAATCAGACCCTAACTTCGCGAAGATCTTATTGAAACTGACCCCGACCGACACCGTGATCCCGGTTTCCTCGCGGACCCGGTTGCGTATCTCATCGGCCAGA
>JBAVGP010000204.1:0-11844 GCA_049684955.1 Erysipelotrichaceae bacterium | reverse complement strand
TATCTCTTCTGGGGCGGAACCTATATCGGGATCAAATTCGCGCTGGTTTCCTTTACACCGGCTCTCATGGCCGGCATTCGGCATATGACCGCCGGGTTGATCCTGTTCACCGTCGGCCGCATCCGCCGCGATCCGCTTCCCACCCGTATACAGGTGAAGAACGCCGCGATCGTCGGGGTGCTTTTGTTATTGGTCGGCAACGGGTTGGTCACCTGGTCCGAACAACGCGTCCCTTCCGCCATCGCCTCGCTGATGGTCGCTTCGGTGCCGCTTTGGATCGCCTTGATGAACTGGCGTTTCGGTGAAAAGAAACAACCTTCGATCCTGCAGATGACCGGCATTATGCTGGGTATTTTCGGAATCGCGATTCTGGTTCTCAAATCATCGCAAGGCGGGGTCGGCAGCTTCGATATCCTCGGCCTGGTGACGCTGCTGGTGGCGGCGATCGCCTGGTCGGCCGGTTCGCTCTATTCACGTTTCGCCAAACTGCCTTCTTCGGCTTTCAATAACGTATCGATCCAAATGATGACCGGCGGTTTCTGTCTGCTGGTGTTCGCCGCTTTCAATGGGGAATTCACCCGTTTCGATCCTTCAACCATCACCGGTCAATCCGTCTGGTCGATGGTTTATCTGATCCTGTTCGGATCGGTCATCGCGTATACCGCCTATATCTGGCTGATGAAGAATGTCAATCCGACATGGGTATCGACCTATGCCTTCGTGAACCCGGTCGTCGCCGTCGTGCTCGGTTGGTCGATCGGCGGGGAAACCCTGCAGGGAACGGCCTTGTTGTCGGCGATGATCATCCTGGCTGCCGTCGTCATCATCACCATGAGTCAGCGTAAACGCTGACTTTTTCAATTTATCCCTTCCTTCAGACCCCGTGCATCATATCGATGTCGTCAAGCGACCTTGCATGGAGTATAATTTCGGTATAACCTAACCGATAAAACTGGAGAACATCATGAAAAAAAGAACGATGGCATTGTTTGTAACATTGATCCTGATCTTCACATCCGCATGTTCCTTTCTTGGAAATAAACCCGATACGCATACCCAAGCTTCGCTGGCGCGTTTTCGCGTCGGAGAGGTTAAAGACTACCAAGGGAAGCTGCTCAGTCCGGCCGTCGGTCCGCGTGATAATTCGATCAGCGGCGTCCAGCATATCGACATCCAATCCTACCGGCTGAAAATCTCCGGCTTGGTCGCCAAAGAACTCAGCCTGACCTATGATGACGTGCTGAAAAAGGATAAATACATCCGCTTGATCACGTTATATTGTACGGAAGGATGGAAAGCGCAGATCCTATGGGAAGGCGTCCTGCTGGAAGACCTGATCAAAATGGCAAGTCCCAATCTGAGCGTGAACACCGTGATTTTCCATGCGAGCGACGGCTATACGACATCCCTCGCGTATGAGGATATCAAAAACTCGCAGATGATCCTGGCGTTCAACGCCAACGGCATCGCGCTGCCGCCTGAACTGGGTTATCCCTTTATCGTCGTCGCCGAAAGCAAACTCGGCTATAAATGGGCGCGCTGGGTCACCGAGATCGAACTGTCGTCCGATGCCTCCTATAAAGGCTATTGGGAATCGCGCGGCTACAGCACCTCGGGCGATCTGAACAAGTGAATTCATGATTTGATGAACTGAAGCATTGCTTCGGCTGTTTCGATGGGATAGAATCATTGTTGTGAATAGGTATGAAATGGTTTGGAAAGGCGGACTATGGCGAAATTACACATCCAACCGATGAAACAAGCGGGATGTATCGTGAATTATTGGAAGAAGGAGAAATTCATTGTTTTTTGCATCGTCGTTTTCGGGATATCCTGCAATACCCTGGTGGTATTGGGACCGATCTATCAAGGGAAACTGATCGATGCCATCTTACGTAAAGACAGTCTGGATCATTTGGTTCTTTTGGCGCTGACATTCGTAGGCGTCGTTTTGTTCGTCCAGATCCTCCGTTATTTCAAACGTTTCTATATCCGCCGCTTCGCCAACATCAACATCGCGACGATGCGCCTGATGATCTATAACAACATCCTGCATAAAAGCCTCCCCGAACTCGATGAAGAAAACATCGGCAACCTGATGACGCGTGCGATTTCGGATGTCGACCTATGTGTCGAGGGGATGCGGAAGTTCTCGACCGAGGTCTTCGACACCGGCGTCATGATGCTTGCCTACCTGATTTCATTATTGATCTATGACATCAAGATCACACTGCTCGCATGTTTGTTCATCCCGATCGCCATGTTTTTGGCGGAAAAACTCAAGAGCATCATCTACAAGTATTCGATCGCATATCGCAAGAAAAGCAGCGAGATCGCGGACAAGACGATGGATGCGGTCGATAATTCGATGTTGTATCGGATCTCCGGGATGGAGATTAAGAACAACATGCGCTTCAACACCGACTTGGTCGATCTGCAGAACAAAGCCGTCAAAGCCAATGTCCTTGAGAACTCCATGCAGCCGATCTATAAAGTCATCGCCATGTTCGGCATCGTCGCGGTCATCTACCTTGGCGGCTTGAAAGTGATCGGCGGATTTTGGACCGTCGGCGTCTTTTCTACCTATATCGTCATGTTCATCGCGATGGCGCTCAATGCCAGCAAAGCCGCACGTCTGTTCAATTCCGTCCAGAAAAGCCAGGTTTCGTGGCAACGCATCAAACCGTATCTGGACGAGTATATCGAGAAACCGCTTAGTCCAGATCCCTCCGCTACATCGACGACCCTCGTTCTAGATCAGTTGAGTTTCGGCTATGACGAAGATTCGGATAAGATCGTCGAAGCCATCAGCCTGCAAGCCGTATCGGGCGAGATCATCGGGATCACCGGACCGATTGCTTCGGGTAAATCCACCTTGGGATTAGCTTTGCTTGGTTTATATCCGTATCAGGGCAGCATCAGAATTGATGGTGCCGAACTGCGCGACATGAACGAGAATCAACGCAGCGAAAGTATTTCCTATCTGGGACACAAACCGCAGTTGCTTTCCGATACCATCTATAACAATATCACGCTTGGAAAGCTCAAGGACATCACTCAGGTACTTAGCGATGTTTGTTTCAGCGAGGATATGCAGAGCATGCCCGAGGGTGAAAACACCTTGGTCGGTAATGCGGGGATACGCCTGAGCGGAGGCCAACAAGCCCGCATCGCCCTGGCCAGAACCCTGTTAAGCGACAGTAAGATCCTCATCTTGGACGACCCGTTTTCAGCGGTGGATATGCAGACCGAAGAGATGATCATCGGAAATCTCAAAGCCCATTATGCCGATCGCTGCATCCTGTTGATTTCGCATCGTTTGGCGATCTTCAACCGCATCGACCGCATCCTGTTGCTGCATGGCGACAAGACCTACGAATATGACACACATGAAAACTTGATGCGTGATTCATCCCTCTATGAACGTATCTATACCCTCCAACATGCGGAAAGAGGTGACAACGATGAAAAATAATCTCGTCAACAAATCGGTATTCCTCGTCATCCGCAAGAATATCGGATTATGTTCGTTGTTGTTTCTGACCGTTTTAGGCGTCGTCGTCGCGAGCCTTATCCCGCCGCAGATCCTCCGTCAGGTCATCGACCGTAATCTGGTCGCGAAAAGCAGTACCGGGTTGATGAATCTGGCGATCTTCTACGTGGTCGTCATCTTCGCAATCGGCGCGTTCGACTTCTTCAAAGGAGCCTTACTTACAGTCTTGGGACAGAAGATCACCAAGGAAATCCGCAGCGGGATGATGGACAAGATGAGCCGTATCAGCGCCGCTTTCTTCACTTCCAACCAATCCGGCGCCATCGTTTCGCGCTTCACCAACGATGTCGAGGCCATCAATTCCTTATTCACGGAAGGGATCGTCGGGATGGTGATCGACCTCTTCAAAGTAATCGGCATCGTCGTTTCCATCACGCTCTTCAGTATGACCCTCGGCATCTTCACCTTATGTCTGCTGCCGGTGATTTTCCTCATCACGCGGACGTTCCAGAAACGGATGCTGAAGGCGCAGATCCAGAACCGCATCCAAGTCGGCAAAGTCAACAACAGCGTTTCGGAGAGCCTGAAGAATGTCCTGATGATCAAATCCTTCAGTAAGGAAGCCTACATGGAACAACGCTTCAAAGCCTATCTGAGCGAGAATTACCAGACGGTCGAGAAAGTGAATCTCTATGACTCGATCTATCCGCCGGTCATCCAGGTGACGCGTGCGCTCGTCATCGCTTCGATCGTCGTCCTTTCGTCGAACCAACTGAATCTGGTCGGTATTTCATTGGGCAGCATCGCCGCGACGATCGACCTTTTCTCCAACCTTTTCGAACCGATTGAGAATCTGGGCACCGAGCTCCAGAACATCCAGGAAGCGGTCTCGGGAATCCGCCGTGTCAACGATTTCTTCGCGGAAGACGAGGATGTGACGAAGAACCAAAGCTTGATCGTCAACGATATCATCCCGGCGACCGGTGATGTGCGGATCGATTTCAACGATGTATCCTTCCACTACAGCGAAGGATCGGAAGTCCTGCAGGATATCAATTTATCCATCCGTCCGCAGGAGAAAGTGACTTTCGTCGGAAGGACGGGCGTCGGCAAGACGACGCTCTTCAAACTGATCATGGGCTTATTGAAACCTGTTTCCGGCTCCATCACGATCAATTCCATCAATGTGACCGATATCCCCAATGCCCAGAAACGCCGCATCTTCGGTTACGTCGACCAGAGTTTCCCGATGATCAAAGGGACGATCGCGGATCAGATCAGCCTCAAGGATCCGGATATCACGTCGCGGCAGATCCAAACCGCGCTGGACTATGTCAACCTCGGCGACTACGTTGCGACCTTCGAACAGGGGATGGACACACCGGCTGATCAAGGCACACTCTTTTCGCAAGGCCAGAAGCAGCTCTTGGCGATCGCTCGGGCCATCGTCACCGATCCGCCGATCTTACTGCTCGATGAAGTCACTGCCAATCTGGACTCGATCACCGAGGAACATATCGTTTCCGTCTTACAGAAAGCCGGTCAGACCCATACGATTTTATCCATCTCGCATCGTCTCTCTTCCATGATCGCCAGCGACACCGTCGTCATCCTTGAGAACGGGAAAGTGAAGAATTCCGGCTCGCCTGAAATGTTGCTGGAGAACGATGCCTGGTACCGCAGCCATATCGAACTTGAAAAACTGACCTGGAACTAAATTCGTCTATATCACGAAAGTGTGATAGAATGACTCCTCATTGAATCACGAAGGAGAACCATGGAAAACAAAAAAACAAACAAGCGTGCGATGCGCGTCAAGTTGATTTTTAATCCGACGGCCGGACCCAAAGGGGAATCGCCCCTGCAGTTGATGGATATCACCAAGGAAATGCAGGCGTGGAATCTCATACCTGAAACGTTTCTGATCGAACCCGATTGTGATCTGGATAAAGTCGTCGACGAAGCGATCGCCCACGGAATCAAACTGATCGCCGTTTGCGGAGGCGACGGAACGGTTGAATCGGTCGCCCGTGCATTGCTTGGCAAACCGGCGATACTCGGTATCATCCCTGGCGGAACCGCCAACAATGTAGCGCTCAGCCTGAACATCCCCAAAGACATCCCATCCGCCATCGCGATATTACGTGAAGGACATGCCGCGAAAATCGACATCGGCATGGCGACCATCGGGAAGGTTGTGACACCGCTGATCGAAGTCTGCTCGGTCGGATTGTTTTCGACCTTGTATGCTTCGGCGGACGACATCCAGCACGGTGATTTGGGAAAAGTCGGCGATTTTGTAACCAAAGTGTTTGCGACCCCGCCTTCCGAAATCCATTTCACACTCGACAATAAAAAAGAGGTCCAAAAGTTTGGACACATCGTATTGATCACCAACATGCCTTACATCGGTCCCAATCTGCAGGTCGGTGACCTGGATTCCTGTCAGGACGGCTTGCTGGATGTGCTCTTCTTCGCTGACCTAAACAAACTCGACATCCTGAGTTCGATCGTGCGGGGCATCGGACTCGATACCGCCGCCGACCCGCGGATCCAGCGCTATAAAGCACGCCATATCCGCATCGAGACCGTACCTCCGATGCCGATCCTCATCGACAATATGCAAATCGGTGAAGGATCCGTCGAAATCGAAGTGAAACGCCATGCTTTGACAGTCATGACCGGTACGAAAACAGATAAACCATTGAAGGGAATCCCATCCATTGAAAAATAACGCAATCAAACCGACCGAAGTCGTTGAAATCCCCGAACTCGAGATCCATGGGTTTTGGCGCCGCATCTTTGATAAACTGAGTCATATCCATCGGATCTACTGGTTTCTTTTACTGTCGATGCTGCTCATCCTGGTGCTGCCGAATATACCGGTCAGTTTCTGGCATCGCATCTACGCAAGTCTTAAAGCACAGCGCGTCATCGTCGGTCTGTTGGCGATCTTCGGCTTTCTGGCGGTCTCTTTGATCTGGACCATCGGACAAACCATCGATGTATGGATCTTCATGTTGCTGAATGCGCGCGGAAAACGCTCCGCATGGTTGGATTGGCTGATGCTGGCGTTCACCCAGCTGGGCAATTTCATCTTCGCCGTCATCCTGACGATCGTAATATTCCTTTCAGGCGATCATATGGTGGCTTATGAATTGATTCTTGGGACGATGATTCTCGGATTGATCGTAACAATGATGAAAATATTGATCCACCGGACCCGCCCTTTCAATAAACTCGAAAACATCCGCATCGTGGGATCGCGCGCAAGCGGACAATCATTTCCGAGCGGGCATACCAGTCAGGCGTTCTTTCTGGCGACGTTGTTATCTCATTACTATGGACTGGGCATTTATACCGCCGCGTTCTATATGATCGCCGCTTTGGTCGGTCTCACCCGCATCTATGTCGGGATGCATTATCCCCGCGATGTCCTGGGGGGAGCGATGGTCGGCACGGTGTGGGGCTTGGTCGGGGTCATCATCAACAGCCGTCTGTTTTTGATGTAACGATTGTCAAACACAAAAAAACTGCCGATCGTACAAGGGTACATTCGGCAGCCGAAGAGTCGGTTGAACGAGTTCGATCAGCTCTCTTTTTTTTGTATAAGCCATAGGTATTCAAAAGCATGCAGATGGATTTGAGGATTGCGCAACGAGATCGTTTTACCTTGCACCAAATCCGTATAAGTCTCACCGATCACGGTCTGACGTATCAGCAAGGTTGAAATCTCCTGCGGATATTCACTGAAATTAAACAGGCCGATCAACGATTGATCACGCGCTTGACGTAAAATGCAGAATACACTGCGATTTCCAACATCGAGGGCGACTTGACTGACTTGTCCGTTAAGGAGCGTCTGTTTGCTTCGAATCGCAATCAATTTCTTAAGGGTGTGGTAAGTCTGGGCTTCGAACGTCTCCCCTTTACTGATATTCTTCAACCGTTTCCAGTCGAAGTAGGGACGGTGAATCCAGCGTCCTTCTGCCATCTTATCGGGATCCAACAGATAGCTGCGATCATTGATGGTCGCAATCTCGTCTCCTGAGTAAATCAACGGGATCCCGCGATAGGCCAGGATCAACGCATGTGCCAAATTGATCCGTTTGATGGCCTCTTCTTGGGCAAACACATCACGATCCTTGATCGCTTGTTCGAGACCTAACAGACTCGCTAATGTCCCGTTCGTCCGGGCGTCCATCGTCACCGGGTTGAACTGGTAAAGTTCTCCGCTTGAAAAGCTGCCCGTGAAAGCACCGCTATAAAAGTTAATCAGAAACTGTTTGTGCGCATAAGGCTGCCAACCCATCTGGGCGATCGCCGTTTCATCAAAGCCCCATCCGATATCATCGTGGCAACGCACATAATTCATCCAGGTCGATTTTCGCGGGATGCGGAATCGATTGGCATCCATCATCATAAGCCGGACATCGCGGGTCGCAAATGAATTGAACACATCGACCATCAGATTGGCGTTATACATCACTTCGCATTCTGTGCTCACATCATCGCCGAAATACGTGACGATCTGTTCCGGCTCGACGATCGCTTCGCCAAGCAGGACAAGCGAAGGGCAGACGATCTCTTTGATCAGGTTCAGCATTTTCAACAAAGTATGGATAGGTTTCAGATTGCGGCAACTGGTGCCGACTTCTTTCCACATAAAGGGGATCGCATCCAACCGCAGCATATTGATTCCCATATTCGCAAGGTAAAGCATATTATCGCTCATCCCGTTGAATACATCAGGATTGCTGAAATTCAAATCCCACTGGAAATGACTGAACGAGGTGAATACATATTTGTTGATTTCATCATAGTAAGTGAAGTTGCCGGGACACTTGTCCGGCAACACTTCAGGTACGGTCTGATTATACAGATTCGGAATTTCATCCGTATCGTACATGAAAAACATGTTTTGATATTCAGGATCATTTTGAAGCGCTTTTTTCGCCCATTCATGTTCCTTGGCCACGTGGTTGATGACATAGTCGATGCATACGGCGATATCCGCTTTGCGAAAAGCATCCACGGCTGCGATGAGATCATCCATCGTGCCCAGCCGCGGATCGACTGCGCGATAATCCTCGACCGCGTAACCACCGTCATTCTCGTTTTCACGCGGCTTCAGTAAAGGCATCAGATGGACATAACCGATTCCCAGTTCTTTGAAATAAGAGACCTTCGACTTAAGCTTCTTCAGATCTTGACAAAACAGATCGACATAGAGCGTCATCCCGATCATCGTCTGTTGAGAATACCATTGATGATTCTGCTGATCCAACAAGACCAGTTCCGATTTACGGGATTGGTTGGCTTTCGACATCAGTTCGATCAAGGATCTGAACTGTTTTTCGACCGCATCCCCTTGTCCGTAGACCTTATGATAGAGTTGTTTTAGCTTTACCTGCTTCGCATTCAGTCTTTCTTGGAAATCCATGTTTCATTCCTTATCCAGGGATAGATATCCGCCTTCGTCGCAAGCGAACCGATCGCACCTTTTTGGGTAGTCGCAAATGCACCGCAGGCATTCGCCGTAATCATGCATTCCGATAAGTCCTCAGCCGATAATTGCTTCAATGCTTTGTTTTTTTCCATGAATACAGATAGGAAACCACCCAGGAAACCATCTCCGGCTCCTGTCGTGTCGACCACATCGACTTTGAACGCGGGGAAACGCTTGAATTGCCCATGAACATAGACACCGCTGCCTTCGCTGCCGAAAGTCACCAGGATCAACTGGACAGGATATTGGTTCGCCATGATTTCCAACGCAGGAAGAAGGTTGTTTTCATCAGTTATGAAGTTCAGCTCTTCTTCGCTGACCTTGACCAGATCGCTCAACGCCAATCCTTCCTGAATCATTTTTCTGGCATCATCTAATGATTCCCATAGTTTCTCGCGAAGATTCGGATCAAAACTGATGAGTTTCCCTTTGCTTTTCGCGTAACGGATCAAATCGAACGTCGTGGACCGTGAGGGTTCATCACTCATCGAAACACTACCGAAGTGGAAGATGTCCGCTTCATCGATCAGCGAAAGGTCGATATCCGCTGTCCTGATGTTGACATCCGCACAGAATTTGCGGTAGAAACTAAATGAACGCTCGCCGTTTTCGGCTAAATGAACGATTGCAAGCGTCGTGAGGTAATCTTTATGCAAAAGCATTCCGCGGGTATCCACATGTTTGTCTTTTAAGGTCTGCTGGAGAAAATGCCCGAAGTAATCATCGCCCACCTGACCGATGAACGAAGCCTGCTGGCCAAGGTTCGCTAATGCGACCGCGACATTGGCCGGTGCTCCGCCGGGATTACATTCGACGATATCGTACATACGCTCCGATTTTCCGTAGGGAGTCACATCGATCAGCATTTCACCGAAAGCACAAAGTTTCATAGTTTTTCCTTCCTTTCAATCTCGACTGCACGACAATTATTTGACTGATCCTTCGACCATTCCTTTGATGATGTGTTTTTGACCTAAAATAAAGAATACGACGATAGGAATCAAAGCCATCAAGATCGCCGTCATCATCAGATCCCAAGATTTCAGGAAGGTTCCGGCAAAATTACTGACAGCCAAAGGCAAGGTCTGAACAGCCGTACCTTTTCCCAAGATCAGCATCGGAAGCAGGAAATCATTCCAGATCCAGATACCATTCAGGATAAGCACAGTCACATAAATCGGTTTCAAGATCGGAAGCACGATGAGAAAGAAGGTCTTGAATTTACCGCAACCATCGATATACGCGGCTTCCTCGATCTGAATCGGTATCGACTTGATAAACCCATGAAACATGAAGATCGAAAGGGAACACCCGAACCCCATATAAGCGAAAACCATGCCCGTATACGATCGCAATAATTGGATGCCCAATGTGCTCTGCAGAATACTGAGCCAGCGGACCAACGGGAACATGACGACTTGGAACGGAATGACCATCGCGGCTACGAACATGAAGAAGATGCCGGTGGAAATTTTAGATTTGTTGCGGACCAAGACCCATGCCGCCATCGCAGATGAAATCGTGATCCCGGTCAGTGAGAATAACGTTACGACGACGGAAGAGAAGAAGGCCTTTTGATAGCCTACGTTCGGACTTGCCCAAATCGTCGCGATGTTCTTAAACAGATTGATCCAGTTCTCCGGTAACGCAAGGGGAGTCATGGCGATTTCATTGTTGCTTTTCGCAGAATTGACCAATACAAGAGCAAGCGGGATCAAAAAGAAGATACAGAGCGTGATGCCCGCAAACTCCATAATATTCTTCGCTACTTTTCTGTTCATTAGAGTTCAACCTCGCGTTTCTTCGTCAGATATACCTGGATGAGTGAGAAGACGACCAGCACGACAAAGAAGATGATGGCTTTGGCTTGCGCCAACGCTGTATTCCTCAGAACAAGCGAAGTATTGGCGATGTTCTGTGCCAACAATTCCGTTCCATTGATGGCCTTACCCATAAAGAAGATGGAAGGACCCGGACCGGTCAACGAGGCATTGACATCATATTGTTTAAATGAATTGACCAACGTCAGGAATAGGGTAACGGTGAACGCCGGCATCAACATCGGAACGGTGACTGCCTTGAAGCGCTGCCATGCGGTGGCTCCGTCGATCTGCGCGGCCTCGATCAAATCACGAGGGACGTTCTGCAGCGCGGCGACATAGATCATCATGATATATCCGGCATATTGCCAGGTGCTTACAATGACCAAAGCGATCAGCGCAGTATTGGCGTTCGCCAAGATCATATTGCTGTTGAACCACGTGATTCCCATCGCAAGTCCGATTTTCGGGACGAAACTATTGAAAACGAATTGCCAGATATAACCCAAGATGATACCGCCGATGACATTCGGCAGAAAGAATCCGGCACGATAGAAATTTCTTCCTTTGATCTGACTCGTGACAAGCAGAGCCAGCAAGAAAGCCACGATATTCACCAAGATGATATTCAACAACGTGTAGATACAGGTGATGATTGTGGAATAAAGGAAGGTGGTATCCCTGAAAGCATCGATATAGTTCTTCAAACCGACGATATCGACACTTGATTGCGCCGCGGCCGTCCAGTTTGTAAACGAATAGAATAAACCCAAGAAGAACGGAACAATCTGCACCATCATGAAGGCAAGTAAAGCAGGGGCTAAAAATACCCAGAACATGATTTTCTCTTTTTTGCGTTCTTTTCCCATCGTTATCCTCCTTTTAGAAAAAGAAGGGTAGACTAAATAGCCTACCCTTATCACTTCCAGATAAATCTACTTTTTGTTTGCGATGAACGCGTCGGTTACTAATTGGATGAATTTATCGACGGTGATATTCTTGCTGGCTAACTGATTGTAGAT